>CALIQO010000211.1 GCA_938044055.1 uncultured Saprospiraceae bacterium | reverse complement strand
ATAGAGATGGGAACTATAAATGGATGGGATCTGATTGTAGAAACCTTAGTTCCATACGAAGCAATGGATACAACGATAGTTGTAGAATATGATGGTACCATGGATTTCGATTTCATAGGATTTAAGTATGAATGGACACACCCTGCAGATAAAGACAATTGTCCAGGATCAATGGTTCTAGTTGATTATATAACGGTTACATCAGATGTAACTCCAGATGGAGGTATGGTTATGCCAGCATCTGATGCATGTGAATTGTTTTATGAAGGAACAACAACGGTTGAGTATTCTATAAAGGATGGTGCAGGAAATATAAGCATGTGCAGCTTCGATGTAATCATCGAATTGGTAGATACTACAATTGCTAGATGCCTTGTAGATGATTTATTGGTTACAGGTAGTACCAATCTTTCACTGGGATCTGATTGTGAATTAGAAGTAGTAGCCTCCTTGATCGGAATAGGCATAGATCCAGTATGTGATTTTTATTTTGATGTGGTAGTATGTGATGAGAATGGAGATACCATCCCAGGAAATATTATAGATGGATCATATCTAGGACAGATTGTCAAAGTAGAGATTAGAGAACCAGAAGGCAATGTAGCATGGGGCTATATGCTGGTTGAAGATAAGATCGCTCCTACCATAGTCTGTGAGACTGTGACCATACCTTGTGGTGAAATATCTACTTATAATCAGGAACCAGAAGTCATGGATAACTGCCCGGGAGCAACAATTGAAATGGTCTTCGAAAGAGCAGAGATTTATGATTGTGATGATCTGTACAGTGGTAAAGTTACCAGATGGTGGGTAGCCACGGATGCTTATGGCAACGTAAGTGATACTTGCAAGCAGATGATATTCTTAGAGAGAATTTCATTCGCAGAAATAGACTGGCCTACAGATAAGGTCAGAGCATTAAGCGATGAATTAATCTGTGCAGTGAATGATGATATATCTCCAGAGAATACAGGTGTACCTATGATTGATGGTGTATCTCTATATCCATTTGAGGCATCGATATACTGTAATGGTTATGTGAGTTATGAGGATGATGTAAGAGACTTCGGAACTTGCCTGAAAGTTATCCGTAGAACCTGGAGGGTAGGAGAGTGGCATTGCTCTAGAGCCAATGAAATGATCATGGTTCAGACCATTGAGATTGTTGATACTTTGGGTCCAGAGATTATTTCAGGGCCTGAAGATATTACGGTAAGTACAGGTTCTAGAACATGTACAGCTGCTATTCAAGTTCCTCCGATTCAATATGAAGATGCATGTGGAAGTGAGGTTGATGTATTTGTGCAATACGGCAGTAATACGCTCCAGGCAAATGGAGGTGTAATAGAACTCGAAGCAGGATTACATACAATAACATATGAAGCCATCGATGTATGTAGCAGAATAAGTACCTATTCATATGATGTACTGGTAGTTGATCAGAAAAATCCTGTTATTATATGCGATAGCGATGTAGTTGTTTCTCTTAGTTCTGAAGGCCATGCTTACCTAAAACCTTCTCAGATTGATATCGAGAGTTTCGATGAATGCAGTGATATAACACTTGCGTTACGTCGTATGACAGATGCATGTGAAGCGGTTTCTTCTGTATTTGCGGATGAAATTCCATTCTGTTGTGAAGATGGAGGAAGTCTCGTAATGGTAGAGTTACAAGTGACAGATGCAAGCGGAAATCAGAATACTTGTATGGTTGAGGTCAAGGTGGAAGATAAGATTCCTCCAGTAATGACTTGTCCAGATGATAGAGAGATAACTTGTGACGTTACGTATGATCTCAATAATTTGTCACCCGCTTTTGGTATGCCTAATGTATCTGATAATTGCTTGACTGAAACATCAGTGATTGAGAATACAGATGATCAGATCAACGATTGTGGATTAGGTGAAATAATAAGAACATTTTCACTGAAGAATGACAATGATGAAGTTATTCAGACTTGTAGTCAATCTATATTTATAGAAGGAATTACAGAAGTAATTTATGACATGATTATATGGCCAGCAGATCTCGATACTGTAAACATCTGTGAAGATGCTACAACTTTGGGCCCTGATATGTTGCCTAAACAATATGGTCCACCTAGTCTGCCAGAAGGGATCTGTAATTTACTTGGTGCAACATATGTGGATGAAGTATTTACATTTACTGAAGAAGGTGATGCTTGTTACAAGGTGTTGAGAACATGGAAGGTGATTGATTGGTGTAATAAGAATGATGATGGAGAATTCGAGCCGTACATATGGGAGCAAATCTTGAAAGTCAACAACACCATTGACCCTGAGATTACAATATGCGAAACCGTGACTATAGAATCACTTGATGGTTCGTGTGCACCTATGGAAGTTACTGCCAGTATTTCTGCACAAGACGATTGTACAGATGAATCAGAACTAGATTTCATATATACTATCTTTCTTGAAGACGGCATCAATGAAATCTCAGGAACAGGTTCAACTGCCACGCATGTCTTGCCGATAGGTAATCATACTATAGAATGGATTGTAAGAGATAGATGTGGCAATGAAGATCAATGTACACAGTCTGTATCGGTTGTTAACAATAAAGCGCCTAATGCTGTATGCCTTGATGGTATATCTGTAGACTTAATCCCATGGGATTCTAATGATGATGGAGATGCTGATGAGGCCAAAGCCATACTTACTACAGATATGATTGATAAAGGAAGCAGCCACAGTTGTGGTTATGATCTTAGGCTCAGTTTCTCTTCTGATGTAGAAGATGATACCTTGGTATTCAGTTGCCTGCATGTAGGACTCAATAAAGTACAGTTATGGGTAACAGATGTTAATGATAACCAGTCTTTCTGTGAAACCAATGTTGTGGTTACCGCTAATCAAGCGGGAGAACTATGTGGTGGAGAAACTTCTGAATTGGTAGATGTAACAGGATCTGCGACCAATAGTGAGTCAATTGCTCTAGAAGGTGTCTATGTAAGATTAGATGGTTCTGAATTTTCAGATGTGATTACTGAAGAAGATGGTACCTACGCATTTAAGGATATGTCTAAAGGAGGGAACTATAAGGTAATTCCTAGAAAAGAAGACAATGTTCTAAATGGTGTGAGTACCCTGGATCTTGTGTTGATTCAGAGACACATTCTTGGAATTTCAGAATTCAATGATCCGTGGAACTATATTGCTGCAGATATCAATAAAGATGGAAATATTTCAGGAATAGATATTCTTGCATTGAGAAAAACCATACTAGGTATTCATGATGATTTTCCTAGTAATACAAGTTGGAGGTTTATCGATAGATCTTACACACTGGAAGGAAATATTCCAGACCTAGATGTTCTACCAGAAGATTATGATATTATAGATCTTAATAGAGAAATGGTTATAAACTGGAGAGGAATCAAGGTAGGAGATGTTTCGGGTAACGCTTCCGCAAATGCGCGGATGAAGAACACTACCAGATCTGGAATACTTTACTCATTGCGTCTGAAAGATAGACTGCTTAAGAAAGGAGATGTAACGGAAATTTCGATTCTTCTGAGTAAACAAGAAATTGTTGGAATTCAGGCAGATATAATTATGAATGGAATTCAAATACTAGATGTTGTTCCTGTTCATAAGGATGTGCATACTGATCACTTCTTCTGGGATAAAGGTGAACTCAGATTGAGTATAAATCAGCAGAACGGATTTTCTCAAGATGATGGAGAACTTCTTTTCAGAATAAAAGTGAAGGCAGAACAAGATGGTTATTTAAGTGATATGATGGAATTCTCAGAAAATAGAATAGCTCCAGAAGCATATACTATGTCTGAGTTTAATATTAGAATCCTTACCTGGGCCTGGGAGGGAATAGAGACAGATTATGTATATGGCTTGTCTCAGAATGCTCCTAACCCATGGTCTCATGTTACTGAGTTTCAGTATGAAATTCCTACACCAGGAGAAACCATGATTCTTATCAGGGATATGACAGGTAAAATGCTGTATAAGCAGTCAGAAGCAAAGCAAGCGGGTCGACATACACATATTATCTACGATGAAGATGTCCCAGGGCTAGGTGTCTATATTTTCGAAGTTGTACACAATGGACACCGCATGCATAAGCGGATGATCAAATTTAAATAATTCAATTTTCAGAATCTATCATAATGTAGGTTAGTCTTTAGCCCTACATGGATGAAATATCCATGTAGGGCTTTTTGCTTTTATAGATTTAAAAAGATGGAAGGTTTTCAGAAATTAAAAAAGATCACATCGACCTAAATCGACGCGATCTCGTATAAATGTCAATGTCTCAATAATTATCTTGCCATTGTTTAAGAATATTTACTACTGCCATATGAGAGTAAGAGAATTCAATATTCATTGGACGCTTCTGTGAAACAACCGCATCGTATAATGTTATAAGGAAGAAGAATTAAAATAGTGACATAAGGATGTTAACAAAAAATATTAAATCTTTTTCTTAACACTTATCAACAGAAGATCTACACCTGTGAATCTATAAGCAATGCTTAACTTACTTGTCGTTAATTGTGTTTAATTATGAGAAGTGCTTTCATTAATGGTTTTTGTTAATGCAAGTTTTTATGGTAAATAATTACGCTATGAATCATATGATTATGGGATTCTTGCCTAGAAATTGGAAAGTTATATTTTTTCTATTTGTAGGGGTATTACCAGTATATGGTAATGAAATCGATCAATTGAAAATCAACCTTGCTCAGTCCCGTTCAGCTTCAGATAGTTTAGAAATATTATTAAGTATATGTGAGTGGTATGATTCTTCTGAAACCAAAGATGCAGATTTACTTAGTCAGTATTCAGAATATGCTATAAGCTTATCACTTAGAATAAAAAATAGAGATGCTCTTATTGAGTCTAGAATGTATCATGGATGGGCACACCAGAATACAGACTCAACAATATATTTTAGTGAGATGCTCGCTGTCAGAGATATGTATCTTGAAGATGAAAGATATTATGAAGCAGCAGGCAGAGAGATGCAGATGGCCATTAGGAATTCATATACATTCGACTTGGAAGGAGTACGATACCGTTGTAATAAAGTTTTAGAATATCTGGAAAAAGAACCTGAAATTAACCCAGAAATTGCTGGGTTAAAATGTTCTGCTTACAACTTCATTTCCAATAGTTACAATTATGGAGAATCTTATGAAAAAGCAATAGAATATGCTATTCTAATGAAAGATGTAGCCCAAGAGTGGAAACTGGATACTAGAGTTGCTGGAAGTGATATACTGCTTGGTAAAATATATGCGAGCTTATATCGGCATTTCTACATGGACACAGAATTAAAAGAAGAGGCTGAATCTAGATTAAAGGCAGCAGTAGAGTCAGCTCGAAATATTAACAACCGCAATTACATCGGTGAATCATGCTTATATTTAGGAATCTACTACTTTAATGATGGACTATATGAAACGGCCTCAGAATTATTAAATGAAACATTAGATATCGGCCGAGAAGCAAAGTCTTCTGCTTTAATTTTTAATGCATTAAAATATAGGTGCTCTATTGCCGTAAAGAAAAATAACTTAAGAGAAGCTTATCCTGACCTAAAAGAGCTAGAAAACCTTTTACCACATTTTAATAGTAATACATTTACGAAGGATGTAATAAAACTGGAAGCTGAAATAGAGTTGATAAAAGGCAATTTAGATAATGCAAGGGAGCTGGCTACTCGATATAAAGATGAATTGCTTCCAGAAGATGATCAAGAGGGTAAGGTTGCTGCATGGGGACTCCTTGAGGAAATTGCTAAGAAAGATGGAAGATGGGATGACGCGTATAGTTATATGGAAAAAGGACAGATGCTAAAAGACAGCATATTAAACAACCAAGTTCAAAATAGTGTATCCAACCTGAAGAATAAATATGCCTTGTCTATTAAAGACAATGAAATCGCTGACTTGACTCAGATGAACTTAGGTGCTAAACTAAAAACCCAGCATTATTTAATATGGGGAATTGTTTCTCTTGCTTGCTTGATAGGAGGTTTTCTATGGTTTTATAATAGAAATAAAAACAAGGTTATCCTACAAGAAAAAAATAACTTAGATCTTGAACAGAAGATATTGAGACTTCAGATGAATCCTCATTTCATTTTTAATACCATAAGTTCGATTCAGAATTTCTTGTATGATAAATCAGATTTAGGAACTGCCCTTAATTATTTATCTAAATTCGCCTCACTGATGAGACAGACCTTAGAAAATAGCCGTGAAGATTTTATCCCATTGAACTCTGAGCTAGAAAGTCTTAACAATTATCTACAATTGCAGCGGATGAGACACAATAAGAAATTTGATTTTTCTATTAAGGTAGAAGAAGGAATCGACCAGGACAAACTTATGATTCCTCCATTGATGGCTCAGCCATTCGTAGAGAATGCCATAGAACATGGACGAATCTACCAGGTAGATGAAGGACATGTTGAGATCTTATTCTCCATAGCCGATAAACAATTATTGTTAAGAGTTACTGACAATGGCATAGGAGAACAATCCCAGTATATAGTAGCTAAAAACATTGAATCTAAAAATAAATCCCTAGCAAAAACTATAACACAAGAAAGATTAGAAAAATTAAGCATAGAAAAGAAAGGGAAGTATAAAATATTTACAGATTATCTGAGTGCTGGTGGGACTAAAGTAGACATTCACTTACCTTTAGAGTATATATCATGAGAGCAATAATTGTAGAAGATGAAGAAAATGTAAGAGCGGGGTTTAAAAAGATGTTGGACAAGTTTTTCCCTGATATCTTAGTAGTGGCAGAAGCAGGTAGTGTTTCAGAAGGTAAGGAAACCCTTGTTAAGCATACTTGTGACATATTGTTTCTAGATATCAACCTACCAGATGGAACAGGATTCGATTTAGTAAAGGATAACACAGAACAGACTTTTCACATAATATTTATTACAGCTTACGATCAATATGCTGTCGATGCTTTTAAAGTAAGTGCCGCTGACTATCTCCTTAAACCTATCTCACCGGATGACCTCAGGTCTGCACTTGACAAAATTAAATCTGAATCGGAAGATATACGCGCTGTAAAGCGAAGTGTATTGCTTGAGAATGCAGAGACTTCTTATAGTCAGAATGAGAAGATGATTCTTAATGATATAGATAGTCTTAAGATTGTACAGATCCAAGATATATTGTATTGTCAAGCAGATGGTAGTTATACTTGCTTCTTTTTTGTGGATGGAAATAAGACAGTCGTATCTTCTCACTTAAAGGAATATGATCGTCTTCTCGAACCTTATGGATTTATGCGTTGTCATCATTCTTATCTTGTAAATCTTAACCAAGTTGCGAGTATTCATAAAGCAGATTCTTCAGTCATATTGAATAATGGAGATTCTATCCCGATAAGCTTCCGCAAAAAATCAGTGATAATTCAGGCACTAAAAACTCGCTTCCTGGGATAGAGTCGAAATCCGACGGTATTGTTGAGACATTGCCTTTCTAGCATTATAAAAACTTGTAAATATTAAATCAATCTTTTAATAGGGTTGATTCTTTTCCTTTTTATCGATAGTCAATTTTTATATTCGTTCTACATGAAGCATATGAATTTCAATAAGTACATGGAACGGATTGGTTTTAAGGGCAATCAATCTATATCTATACGTTGCTTGAGTGAACTCCATAGAAAACATGTCATGTCTATTCCATTTGAGGCTATGGATGTTTATTTTAGAATACCCATCCAGTTAGAACTTAAGGCTATCTATGATAAGGTTGTTGTAAAGAATAGAGGAGGATACTGCTATGAATTAAATTATTTGTTTTATGCGCTGCTTTCACATATAGGATTTAATTGTTACCCCGTTTCTGTACGTATTTATAATGAAGAAAATTTGGGACCAGATTTTGATCATATGTCGATTATTGTTGAGATGGAAGATCGATGGTTGGTTGATGTAGGTTATGGTGATCTATTCGTCGAACCCATAAAGTTGTCTGCTGGATTGATCCAGGAAGATCTTTTTAAAAATTATAAAATAGAAAAGGTGCACTCCGGCAACTTTCTGTTAACAGAATCTCTTAAGAACAGCAATACCTTTATTAAAAGGTACATGATAGATATGCAGCCTAGAAAAATTGATGAATTTTTAGTTCAAAACAAGGTGAAGCAAAAGGATAGAGATTCATTTTTCGTTAAGAATCGGATATGCACCATTGCTACACAAGATGGGAGAAAAACGATACTGAACAATGAATACAAAAGGACATCTAGCAATCAGATAGAGAAAATGTATATAGATGATGAAAAACAGTTGCTTCGCTTGTTGAAGACTGAATTTAATATCGAGTTACAACGTTAACTGTGTTTTAAAACAATATGGTGTTGAGTAAAACCTTGACACGTAGTATACGTTTAATAATCTTTAATTGACAGTTATCAGCTTATATGGTTCACATATAGTAATATGTGAAAGTCAATTCTTTTAAGTATTTATCTTGGATAAAAATAAAACAGTTATGAAAAAGTTGATCTTATTTTTAGTAATAGGTTTCATGTTCTCTTGTGGAGATGACAGCAATGATATTGTAGGAACCTATAAAATTGTTGAATTCAAAATAGAGTGTAGTGAACC
>CALIQO010000210.1 GCA_938044055.1 uncultured Saprospiraceae bacterium | reverse complement strand
CCTGTATCTGTGCCTATAGTAACTGTATTGTCAGAAATCACTTGAGAATTATCATTGAAAAATAAAAGCTGAATTGATCCACGGTTGGTGCCACCCAGATTTGAGTTAGGGTCGCACGCAACAAGGTCTATTTTTCCATCTTTGTTAATATCGCCAATTGCCGAAAGACCTTGAGCGGTAATGTCGGAATTCTTGACAAAATCCTTTACCGATCCATCTCTCTGAAGATGTATAATGTATATAGCCCTATTGTCAGAAGCAGGTGCAGAGATTGCAACATCAGGTATTCCATCTCGATCATAATCTCCGATCCCAGCAACTCCATAGCCGAAGAAATTATTCTCAAGTAAGGTTTCATTGAAGCCGCCTTCGAGCATAGAGATTTTCTGATTAGATTGAACGGTACCATCTCTATTCATAAAAACAATGTATGCTGCTCCGGCATCCGTCTGTCCATCATCATCTGATCTTGCTCCTATAATTATATCATCTATGCCATCCCCGTTGACATCACCTATTCCATCATGGTCTCGTCCGAATCTGTCACCTGCATCCAGATCAGCGACGAAGCCTCCCGACCCTTCTTCTATTGTTATGAAATTATCAGGACCGTATATGGTAATGCTCTGGGCAAGAGATAAGTTGTTAAAAAATAACATCCATAGGGTTGCTATTGCAATTGATTTTATGTTTTCCATTTTCAGTTTTTACTCACTTACTTATTTTAGGACTCTGATTAAATATTTAAGTTTAATGGGCGCTGGTAATTAATACGAATCAAGTGTATCAAGCATGACACGCTATTCCATTCTTTTACGCATTTAGATGAAATAAAACTGTATATTTATATTACTAAGCTTTAATAAAGTTTATGAAGACTCAAGAAACCAGCATCAAGTACGATTTCAATAGTGAAGAATTCACCAATGTTTATAATGAGCTTAAACATATGGCTCATAATAAGCTTAGATATGAATCTAAATCGCTTACACTAAATACGACCGATCTTGTCCATGAAGCTTACATGAAGCTTTCTGCTCAGGATAAGTTTTCATTTCAAAATAAAGATCACTTCCTCGCCATTGCATCTTCTGCAATGAGAAGGATACTCATTAATTATGCTAAGCAAAAAAAAGCACAGAAAAGAGGTGGGGATCAACTAAGAATTACCCTCGCTGAAAATCAGATTGTCACTGCTGGCACCATGGATGAGCTTGTCTATCTAGATGAAGCCATAGATAAGTACCAAGAATTGAGTACACGTGGAAGTAAAATCATAGAGTATTGGTTTTTCAGTGGCTTCAAGCAAAAAGAAATAGCCGGTATGATGGATATTTCACTAGCAACGGTTAAAAGGGAATGGCAGACAGCCAGAACATGGTTAAGCAGAGAATTGAGACAACAACTCAACTAAACATGCTATGCACAACAATCCTTCATGGCCTGAAATTATAGACGCATTTTCTGAAATAAGTGATCTTACGTCTGAGGAAAGAAAAATTGTTCTTGCAAAACTTGAAGAAAATTCACCCGATATATACAGTGAAGTAGTCAGCCTACTTGATGAGCAAGAGGATCTGCACCCGTTGTTAGAAAATCAATTGGTAGAGTGGAATATGGATGACGATGAAGTCTTTATAGGCTCGATAGTCGGCCCTTATAAATTGATTTCATTGCTTGGCAGTGGAGGCATGGGTTCTGTGTTTTTAGGGGAGAGAATTGATGGCGAGTTTGATCAACATGTTGCGATTAAGCTTATCCGACCTGGGCTATACAAGGATCATCTACAGGAGCAATTCAAGGAAGAAAGGCAGATTCTAGCTTCCTTAAAGCATGCATCAGTCGCGCAGTTATACGATGGGGGAACATCCGCAGACGGCCGAGCCTATTTCATCATGGAATATGTAGATGGTTTACCTCTGGATGAATATCTTAAAAAGCATAAACCATCACTCAAGAAGCGTTTAGATATATTTCAACATATATGCAATGGAATAGCTTATGCTCATGGTAATCTGGTTTTACACCTAGATATAAAACCAGGTAATATTTTTATTTCTAAGGAAGGCAGCATCAAGCTTTTAGACTTTGGGATTTCTAAAAAAGTAGTTGATGAAAAAAGTGTATATCTGAAACAAGAAAATGGGGATATCGGAAAATTCACCATTGGGTTTGCGTCTCCTGAGCAACTTAACAAAGGAACCCTCTCTACGAAGAGTGATGTCTATGCACTAGGAACCTTATTATATTATATGGTTACAGATCGGTTGCCATATGGAGCTATGGATACGGACAGAAACAGTTATTTAGACTATAGGAAAAATAATTCACCCAAAGCAGCAAGTAGTTCTACTTCAATTTTTGAAAAGAAAACGCTGAATGGTGACATAGATGCCATCATAGATAAATCTATTGCACTGGAACCAGATGATAGATATGATTCTGTACTTGCCCTTAAAGATGATATATCTGCCTATTTAGATGACCGTCCTATATCCCTCAGAAAATCAGAGAAAGGGTATTTAGCCTTGCAATATTATAAAAGGAATAAAGCCTCATTACTCATTGCGCTGGCATCGTTTCTTGCTATTTTATTTCTTGTGGCTATGTACACTGTTTCCTTGCGGAAAGAAAGGAATACTGCCGTTTTAGAAAAAGAAAAAAAGCAAGAAGTAGTTGACTTGATGGTTGGACTATTTGCGGAAGCGAGTCCTTATGCTACTCAAGGAAAGAGTGTTACTGTCGATACATTTATGTTAAATGCAACGAGTCAATTACTAGAAACAGATGATGTAGATCCAGAAGTAAAAGGTGAGTTGTTGTGCATGCTCGGAGATGTATTCTCATCACTTAATAACTACAATATGG
>CALIQO010000209.1 GCA_938044055.1 uncultured Saprospiraceae bacterium | reverse complement strand
CCTGATGATCCTGATATAAAGGTTGAGTTGAATCGACAATATAAAATGGAGGTTGTGACTTTCGATGGAAGGACATTTGAATCCTCATTAGAGGTTCTTCTTGATGTACCTCAGCCTACTGATTTAAATATAGAGTTCTTTATTCCTGGAGACAGCTTAACGGTAGAAAAGTGGCTGAGACTATATGTCACCACACCTACAAATCTTGAAAATCAAAACCCTTCAAGATTAAGGTGGGATATAGAAGAGGTAACTAAGATTACCGATTCGCCCATTTCTACGAATCCTAGTAGACCTATAGATCCTAAAACCTGTTATATTTCATCTTTACATACAACAACTAAAGTCCTGGTTATCGATGGATCAGAGTTCGAAAATAATGAGTCACAATATTTTCAGATAATTGAATCTCAGATTAAGTCTACATATTCTGAAGGACTTTATCTCAATGTTTTCCAAGAAAGTTTATCAGAAGAAGCTTATGAATACTGGGCCAATATTGCAGCAATCATTGCTAAGAATGGAAGCATGTTTGACCCTCCTGCCGGCAAAATATTTACCAATTTTAAGAATACAGTTGATCCCGTCGAAGATGAAGTATTCGGTTATTTCTATGCAACGACTCAGAAATTAAAAAGGATATATATATCCCCAGATGACATGGGGAATCCTAGGTTCTATTGTCCACCGCCACCACTCGTAAGAAATTATCCTCTTGAGTGTGAAGATTGTTTATCGGTTCCTAATAGCACTACTACAAGACCTATATGGTGGGTGGAGTAATATATTTTGTTTATTCTAAGTTAGATAAATGAATTCTTAAAGGTTTTCTTAGTAAACTATAAATCGAGAAAATACATTACCATGGATTATAGATCTGTTCCTCTTGCTAAAAAGATTATACAATTGGTTTTATTAATTGCGGTACTTATTACTTATGGTTGCTTAGATAGAATAGATTTTAAGGTGCAAGGAAAAGAAAGAGAAGCCATTGTAATTCAAGGAAAACTTGAACACGGGTCACCTTCTCGTGTAGAAGCTACTATTACTAAGCTTTTTGACTTTACAGCATCAAGTGTGACACCTATCGAAGTAAGATCATGTGTATTAATGGACGAAGCCGGTAACACTAAACCCCTTCTTAGAACTGGAAGAAACACATATGAAGCAATCATTCCAGAAGATGATCCAGATATAGCGATAGCCTTCGGGAAAGGGTATATGATGAAGGTTGAGGCATTTGATGGAAGAAAATTTGAATCATCTATTGAACCTTTATATGATGTTCCAGAACCATCTGATCTTCGTATAGAATATTATGATAGAAATAATGGAGTGGGTTCAGAGAGAACATGGATAAGATT
This sequence comes from uncultured Saprospiraceae bacterium, assembly GCA_938044055.1. Classification (GTDB taxonomy): domain Bacteria; phylum Bacteroidota; class Bacteroidia; order Chitinophagales; family Saprospiraceae; genus JABDLO01. The sequence goes on along the minus strand of CALIQO010000209.1, from coordinate 1,991 downwards.
GTTATTATCGACACCTATTAAGTTCAATGATGGTAGTCCTGCTAAACTAAAATGGGACATAGAAGAAGTTGCAAAAATTACAGATTCCCCTATATCACGTGATGTTACGAATCCTGTCTCCCCTTCCACTTGTTATGTAACTACTAGTCTGACCACAAGAAAGGTGGCTCTTATAGATGGGGAGGAGTTTTCTGGAGAACAATTGGTTGAATTAACGATCAGTGAGACCCCTCTGAAGGTTTACTATGCAGAGGGTACTTATTTCAATGTTTATCAAGAGGGTCTGTCACCAGATGCCTATAAGTATTGGGAAGATATTGCTGATATAATCACTAGAACGGGTAGCATGTTCGACCCACCTGCAGGAAAGTTGGCCACTAATTTCAAGAATACGATTGAACCCATTGACGATGAAGTGTTTGGCTTTTTCTATGCTTCTTCTCAGAAGGTGATTAGAACTTTTATTCCTCCAGATCCTTTCGGAAATGCAATAAAATATTGTCCACCGACAGTAGAAGGTCAGAATCCAGAGAGAATCTGCAATTATCCTCCAGTATGCTGTGATTGTGCAGCGCTTCCTAATAGTACGATAGAAAGACCAGCCTGGTGGATTGAGTAAAACCAGTACCATTCTTTCTTGAAGAGCAATATTGCTTCCCATAATTCTTAGTGGAGATTACTTGATTTTCTGTACTTTTCGGATTCATTTATTTTAATACCAGAATGGGTAATCTTAATAAACTATTGAAGCTAGCCTTGAACTACAAGCGACTTGTGGGGCTATCCATTGTTTCTAACATTCTGCTTTCAGTATTTACAATTATAAGTATCCCTCTTATCATTCCTTTTTTCCAGATCCTTTTCGACAGGGTACCTCCAGTAGTTGATAAACCGGAAAGTCTAGAACTTGCTGAGACTACTAAGTACTATTTTTCTGAGCTCATCCGCATGACCGATAGATCTACAGCTTTACTGATCGTCTGTGGACTTATAGTTGTCGTCTTTTTCCTAAAAAACTTATTCCGTTATCTGGCCCAATTTTTTATCGCACCCGTGCGGGTAGGGATTGTTAGAGACTTAAGAGGCGATCTCTTTCGTAATTATCTTCATGCTCCCCTATCCTTTCTTACCGAAGAAAGAAAAGGAGATCTGATGGCCAGATTGATATCCGATGTACAAGAAGTCGAGTGGTCTATATTAAATGTTATTGAAGCCATATTTAAATCTCCTCTGATTATCATCGGCAGCATTGCTATTATGATAATGATTAGTCCGGCACTAACCCAGTTCGTATTCATATTGATGATATTCACAGGATTGATAATAGGAACCATCGGAAAGACGCTTAAGAAAAGCAGTACCCTCGCTCAAGAAAGAGTGGCCAATATGAGTTCCATTATGGATGAGTCGATAGGTGGAATGAAAATCGTAAAAGGGTTTCACGCAGAAAAACACTTGGAAGATGCATTCATGGTTGAGAACAATGCCTATAAGAATGTAATGACAAGATTGCTTAGAAGAAGAGACCTATCGAGTCCATTATCAGAATTCCTAGGTGTATCTGTAGTTGCTGTGTTGTTGTGGTATGGATCGACACTGGTATTTGAGCAGCGACTGGAACCAGAAACTTTCTTCGCCTTCATATTCGCTTTCTATCAAGTCATAGAACCTTCTAAGTCATTCTCTACAGCCTACTATAATATACAGAAAGGAAGAGCAGCACTAGACCGTGTAGATGCCATCCAGTCTACCATACAATCCATGTCATTGACACCAGGCTCTGAACCTCTTCTCAGCCAGAAACCAGACATCAACATTAGGGATCTTTCTTTCGCTTATGATTCTGCTGAAGAATCTGTACTTAAGGGCATTCATATAGATATCCTTAGTGGCGAAAAAATAGCCATTGTAGGCGCATCAGGATCCGGTAAAACTTCATTGATAGATGTACTCCTCGGTCTGTATGGTCAATATAGTGGCTCTATTAAGAT
>CALIQO010000208.1 GCA_938044055.1 uncultured Saprospiraceae bacterium | reverse complement strand
TCCATAGATGACAAGTCTGAAGCCAACTGGATTCTGCATGATGTAGGGGATGTAAATCAAGACGGTTTACCAGACATCATACGCGCAAGCAATACTCAGATAAAAGGAATCACACCACCACATCTAATTAAGTCGTGGAATAAAAACAGGTATTCTGTAGAATACTGGCTACGCAAGAAGTCTTAAATCAACATGCTACATACTTCTTCGGTACTGTCCGCCTACTTTAAACAAGGCTTCCGTTATCTGTCCGAGGGTACAACTTTTTACTGCATCCACAAGTGCATGAAATACATTTTCATTGTGGATGGCTGCATGCTGAAGTTTACTTAACACCTCCGCAGTTGTGTTCTTGTTTAAGGCATGCAATGCTTCCAGATTGGAAATCTGAAGTTCTTTTTCATCTTCCGTTGATCGTATTACTTCTTCCGGGGTCACCGTAGGTGATCCCTCAGAAGATAGAAATGTATTGACCCCGATGATGGGAAATTCTCCAGTATGTTTCAGCGTCTCATAGTACAGGCTTTCTTCTTGGATTTTACTTCGCTGGTACATGGTCTCCATTGCACCGAGAACACCGCCGCGTTCATTAATTCTATCGAATTCTACCATGACAGCTTCTTCTACTAGATCTGTAAGCTCTTCTATGATGAACGAGCCCTGTAATGGATTCTCGTTTTTAGCAAGACCCAGTTCATGGTTGATAATCAATTGAATCGCTACAGCTCTTCTTACGCTTTCTTCTGTAGGTGTGGTTATCGCTTCGTCATACGCATTGGTATGAAGGGAATTACAATTGTCATATATGGCATACAAGGCCTGTAACGTCGTCCGTATATCATTGAAACTTATCTCTTGAGCATGTAAGGATCGACCGGAAGTCTGGATATGGTATTTCAGTTTTTGAGATCTTTCATTGGCTCCATATTTCAGCTTCATAGCCTTAGCCCATATCTTACGTGCAACTCTTCCGATGACCGCGTATTCCGGGTCAATACCATTAGAGAAAAAGAAAGATAGATTGGGAGCGAAATCATCAATATTCATTCCTCGAGATAGGTAGTACTCTACGAAGGTAAATCCATTACTCAAGGTAAATGCGAGTTGTGAGATAGGATTGGCTCCTGCTTCAGCGATGTGATAACCTGAGATAGAAACAGAATAGAAATTCCGTACGCTGTGGTCAATAAAATACTGTTGCACATCCCCCATTAATTTCAAGGAAAATTCCGTAGAAAATATACATGTATTCTGCGCTTGATCCTCCTTGAGAATATCCGCTTGCACCGTTCCCCTTACCGACTTCAAGGCATGGGCTTTTAATTCCTCATATACAGAAGCTTCAAGTACTTGGTCGCCTGTCAATCCTAGGAGCATCAATCCCAGTCCATCGTTTCCTTCTGGAATTTCGCCGTGGTATTGAGGTCTAGACAATCCATTTTTATCATATACTTCTACAAATTTTTCCTCTACTAAATTTTCTAGATTATGCTCTGTTATATATCGCTCACATTGTTGATCAATGGCAGCATTCATAAAGAAGGCACAGATGGTAGCTGCAGGACCGTTGATGGTCATCGATACCGATGTTCTAGGATCGCATAAGTCGAATCCCGAATACAATTTCTTCGCATCGTTTAGAGAAGAAATATTAACCCCTGAATTTCCTACCTTGCCATAAATGTCAGGTCTGTGCCCAGGATCATTGCCGTACAAGGTTACAGAGTCAAATGCAGTCGACAATCGCTTAGCGGGCATGCCTTTAGACAAGTAGTGGAATCGTTTATTCGTTCTTTCAGGCCCGCCCTCTCCGGCAAACATTCTAGTAGGGTCCTCTCCTTTTCTCTTGAAAGGAAACACACCTGCCGCAAATGGGAATTCCCCAGGAACATTTTCTTGCGCCGACCACCTGACAATGCTTCCCCAGTCTTCATAACTAGGAAGCACCACCTTGGGTATTTTATTCTGGGAAAGGGAAGTAGTGAAATTATCTACTTGTATCTCTCGGTTTCTCACCTTATATGTGAAGGTATCTTGTGCATAAGCGGACTTCTTATCTGCCCATCCTTCAACCACCTTCTTGTGTTCCGCCTTCAACTCTCTATCCAGCAAGTCTTGTTCGTTCTTCAAGGAGGTGGATAAATCTTCTCTTCCATCTTTTCCTTGTAGGTGGTCTAAGGTCTTCTGCATCCCATATAGCGTTGTAGCAACCTTAGCTTGAGATTCTACTTCTTGATTATATCTCCTTACAGTATCGGTTATTTCAGATAAATAACGAACCCTAGATGGCGGGATGATGTATTGCTTTTCAGACTCCCCTTCTTGAAGTTTAGAATCATAATCTGATGGGAACAATTTCTGCATCATTTCATTGAAGAGAATATTGACTCCAGGATCGTTGAACTGCGAAGCGATTGAACCAAAAACGGGCATCTCATCTAAGGATGTATGCCAGAGGTTATGATTGCGCTGGTACTGCTTTTTTACATCTCTCAAGGCATCCAGAGAACCCCGCTTGTCAAACTTGTTAATCGCAACTATGTCTGCGAAATCTAGCATATCTATTTTCTCTAACTGAGACGCAGCTCCGAATTCTGGAGTCATCACATACACAGCAAGATCAGCATGATCTACAATTTCAGAATCAGACTGCCCGATACCTGAGGTTTCTAAAATTATAAGATCATAACCGGCCTTCTTAAGAATTGCAATGGTTGCATCTATGTGCTTATTCAGGGCAAGGTTATATTGTCTGGTGGCCAGTGAGCGCATAAAAACCCTA
>CALIQO010000207.1 GCA_938044055.1 uncultured Saprospiraceae bacterium | reverse complement strand
TTTCTGGCGGGTCAGAATGTCTAATGATTGTGGCGAGAGTGGATACTCTGAAGCGTTTTCTTTTTCTACAGTAAACCTTTTTGGTATTACAATGGGGACTTCAAGTATTATAGAATTACCAGGTGGTGATTCTACTTCATTTAGAGAATTTAAATTTACACCCCCAATTTCAGGAGTTGTACAGGATATAGAAGTAAGAATGAAAGGGTTTCACAATGAAATACAGAATATTAACGTAGCCCTAGGAGCTCCGGATGGGACTATTGTACCTTTATTCTCTGGTCTCTGCGAAGAAGCATTTGATTTTGACTTGATCTTTACTAAAAGTGAAGCAGATCCGATAATTTCTTGTCCATCAGGTGAAAGTGAATCTAATAGACCTAAGAATGGAAACCTAGGTGATTTTCTGTTACTAGATGGTGATGGAGAATGGATATTTTTCTTGGAGACGAATGGTGGAGGTGACGGTGGACAACTCTCAGAGCTGTTCATTGAATTGTTTGTTATAGATGAAGGACAAGAACTCTTAGAAATTGAATCGCGTGAATCAGTTGTATGTCTAGCGGATGGATATAATAGCTTTGCCTATTTAGGTAAGCGATTCCTAGATAGCACGGATATAGTTATTGATGCTCCTGATTATATGACCGTTTCTACAAGTGGAGTAAGGATAGGAGCTTCTGATTCATTGTTCTTCGACATAACATTTGACGAAAGTCAGATTATGCAAGACAGAGATACCATTGTAATTACAGCTACGGATGGTGAGCAATCGGATGAAGAATTAATTATACTTAATTATCAATTTTCAGTTCAAGAATTTCTACTCTTAGACCCTTCCAATGAAGCGATCCAGGCTTCTGTTACACCTACATTATTCTGGGAAACATCTACCAACGCAGAACAATATCTATTGAGAATCTATAGCGATGCATCCCTTTCAGAAGAAAGCTTGGTTGTAGACACAGTCTTGACAAGCAATCAATATGTAAGTACAGACTCTCTTGAGTACGAGACTAGTTATTTCTGGAATGTAGAAGCTTCTGGATCTTGTGGTATGCCTGTATTATCGGACACGTGGACCTTCATGACAGACATGACTAGTGGCCTAGTGACTATTCCGGAAGAATCATGGAGTATCGCACCTAATCCAGTAATGAATGAACTGGTTGTCTACTTAGAAGACAATATTGAGCTGAATTTTGTGGAGATATTTACACCACAAGGTCAATCTGTTTTGAACAAAAAAATGAATGGTCAGGCCTATATCAGCTTAAATGTTGAAACACTGCCAGAAGGTGTGTACATTGTTTCTATTAAAGGGGGCGACAGATCAGGTTCTAAAATTTTCATTAAAGTTAGATAATTCTAAGTTCATGGCTTCACAGGTACTTGTAATATATAAGTGCTTGTAATGCAATAGTTTAGTAGAAATACAAAATGACATCTAGCTTGCGAAGTGTAAAATTATATGAAGTTAAGAGCATGTTAACCCATAGAAAATGTGGTATGCAAGCAATATTTTCTATATATTTGAACTTTATCGGTCACAAGACCTATTTCTTTCACTTAAAATAAGCTTATAAGCATAAAACATCTACACTAATACATTTTATTATTGATTAACCACTTTTAATGTATAGTTATGGATGTTATGCAGCTAACAGATAAGCAACTTATTTTAACCTATCTAGAAGGAAATAATAAATCTTTCGAAATTTTATTAAACAGACACAGAGACAAGATCTATACGTCTATATATCTATTCGTGAAGGATAGAGAGAAGGCTCAAGATATATTTCAAGATGTGTTTATTAAAATCATTGATACCCTTAAAAGAGGGAAGTATAACCACGAAGGCAAGTTCCTCCAGTGGGCACTACGTATCTCTTACAATATGTGTGTAGATAATTTCAGAAGATCTAAAAGAAGAACCAAGGTTTCTGCTTCTGAATCATTCGATATTTTCGATGTACTAGAATCTGGAGATGATAACATGGAAACGAACATGATTAAGAATCAGATGCACAAGAGAATCCGTGATTTGGTAGATAGATTGCCAGAAGAGCAGAGAGAAGTTGTCGTACTGAGACATTATGCAGAAATGAGCTTTAAAGAAATTTCACAATTGACTAGAGTTAGTATCAATACCGCTCTAGGAAGAATGAGGTACGCGCTCATTAATATGAGAAAGATGGTAGGAGATAAAGAACTCTTACTTAAGTAATTAAGAATCATCAAGAAGCATAACTCAGAAGTTATGTAACTGGGTGAAATTGCAGGATGAAACCTGATATAGTGTTGATTGTAACAGTTCTAGATACCTTACGCGTCAACTTATAACATCCTTAATTTTTAAGAAAAGCCTCGGCGGCATTGTATAACTTGCAATTGCTTTCGAGGCTTTTTTAGTTCTCCTCGATAAGTTCTTCTCCTCCAGCTTGAGTAAAGCCTATGTGATTTTTATACCCTATGACGGATTTAGAGGGTTCGTCGTCATCGTAGTCTTCCCACTCGGTAATCTCCTTAAGTAGGATTTCTATATGCCTCAGGATAAAAGATTGCTTTAATTCTTCCGGTCTTAATATTTCAAGATTCTTAGGAGGTTTAGGTTCTCCATAACCTTCTATGTACGGATAGATGATCATGATCATAACTTTACCATTAAACAGCTGCTGGTAGACGAGCGCGCCTTGGGTCTTGATTATGGTCTTCTTGATATCAGTATCTTCCACACGTTCGCTTAATCCACTATGTACACGGCCTAAGTCGTATACAATGGCCTCCATATTATCTATATTTTCCTTAAGTATAACTTCAGCCCCTAGGTCTGCTTCCTTATTGATATACTCAAGAGTATCGATGATCATTTTCTTCAGCTCACTCTTCCATACTTTTCTATAATTTTCGGTATTCTTAAGTATGCCTTTATACGCATTGGTTTTGGACTGAATGGTCCCTATATCTAGTTTCATTTATGCACGTTTAATTCACAGTAAATGTAATAAATCCTGAAGCTATCAGACGTAAGAAGCTTGTAATTGTCTTTTATAGGCCGAAAGACCTTGCGTTTTAGGTTTGCTGTTGTTATGCTCAAGGCAAATGCATACTATTTTCTAAAGTTTTAGGGTATTTTTTAGATCAACAAACTATACGGTTTATTCATATTACATATATGTCTAATGCAATAAACCCTCGCAATCAACACTCAATATGTGGTAGAAATATGTAATTACTTTTTCACCGTAAAATCAAGTAAATGATGGGTATAGATAACATATTATAGAAAAATGTAATGGTATCGTTTTCGCTTAATAGGAGATATATAGCAAAGACGATAAAAGTTAATAACCAATACTAAAGATTAAAAGATGTTTCAACCTAAAGACGAAAGCTTTATAAGAGATATAAGGTTTTGGCTAGCACTAATAGTGCTAGGGGCATTACTCAGTTTTATTTTAATATCTTATCCAGGAGTGTGAGAATTCCAGATTGAGATATGTTATAGTCAATCGGAAAAGGCTGTTGTGCAATGCGCAACAGCCTTTCTGAATTTTTTAAAGTAAATCTCTTCTCTTTATTTTACCTCAAATGTAACTTTAAGGTTAACTCTAAATTCTTCTACTTCCCCATCTTTTACGGTAACACTTTGATTCTGTACATATGCAGAACGGATATCTTTAATAGACTTCGAAGCCTTAGCGATGCCTTTGCTTGTAGCATCTTCCCAACTTTTTTCAGAATTAGAAAGGATCTCAATAACTTTTAAAACAGACATATAAATTAAATTTATGATAGAAAACTGAGTATTCTATCGATTAACAATGCCCTAATCTATTAATAAGATGGAAATATTCCAATTATATAAAAGATACTAGCTGATATGTATATTCCCTTTCATATACGTATATCCATTTCCTATCAGCGAAACCCTCTTCCCTCTATACACACAAGTGAAGCTTCCTAGTCTTGAAGAAAGTTGAAGCGCAGACAATTTATTCTTTCTAAATCTAGGAGACCAGTAGGGCGTCAAAACAGTGTGCGCTGAGCCTGTAGCTGGGTCTTCATTGACACCTGTCTGTGGAAAAAAACCTCTACTGACGAAATCGACATCCACACCAGGTGCTGAAACAATTAAACCTCTAGAAGGTAGACGAGATAGAATCGTGAAATCCGGAGCCAATTGCCTGATCTTTTCTTCATTTTCTAGAATAGCAAGATAATCGTCTTTCCCTTTCCATACCGAGTTTACGGGAAAATTCAACCCATTCTCTATGGTTTCAACAATACCCGTATCATCGACCTTAATTGCGTGATCTGCTGGAAAATCAAGATGATATCCTCCTTTTCCAACCCTCGTAACAGTTAAGTCTCCACTGCGTGTCGAGAATACAATGGCTACCTCATCATATCCGATTTCTTGATAAAGAATGTGGGCACTCGCCAGCGTTGCATGTCCACAGAGATCTACTTCCAATGTCGGAGTAAACCATCTCAACTTGTAATGCGCTCCTTCTCTTACGAAAAAAGCAGTTTCTGCTAGGTTGTTCTCTTCTGCGATGGCTTGCATTGTTTCATCCGGAAGCCAAGCGTCAAGAGGAACGATTGCTGCCGGGTTTCCGGAGAATATACCTGTACCGAATGCATCCACTTGATATATGGGAAGTTTCATATACTATACTTCATTGTCTAAATTATTTAATTGGGTCTCTCTCAGAATGAATTCTGAGAGAGACCCAATTAAATAATTTAGACAATGAAGT
>CALIQO010000206.1 GCA_938044055.1 uncultured Saprospiraceae bacterium | reverse complement strand
GTGATATAGTTTTCGAAGATTCCATGTTGACAGCCATATTATATGATGATATTCAAGCACCAGTAGACAATCCAGATAGTGTTATTTCTTATTTATGGAGTACAGGAGAAACAACTGCCAGTATTATTCCTACAATAAGTGGATCATATTGTGTTGCGATTTCATCTGGAGAGTGTAGATCTGAAGTCTGTTACTTCTATTTAGCACCAGGAGATTGTTATCTAGAAGTGTACTGTGATCCCATAGAAGAAGGCGTTATTTTAGCTGCTGTTGGATATGGAGCAGATTCAATAACGTATACGTGGTCTACAGGAAGCAATGATCGTGAGATTTATGTTACAGAAGATGGAGAATATTGTGTAACGATGATTACTGGAGATGGTTGTACACAGTCTAAGTGCATGGATGTAAAACTGGATTCAATATTCCAAGATCGATGCGAAGTATTTATAGAAGAGTTTGTAGATGCAGATGGTAATAGAGGACTGAAAGCCTTGATTCGTAATCGAGATAATTATGTTTTCACCTGGCCTGATGGTTCTACAGGAGAAGTATGGTACCCTCAAGAAACAGGTTCTTATTGTGTAATTGCATTTTCGGAGGACTCAGGATGTTTTGCAGAATCATGCATATATTTTCTTGCAGATGGAGACTGTGATGTCGATGTGATATCTGATCACGATGCAGGAGGTGTTGTAATTGAAGCTATACCATATGGTACGGCTCCATTTACCTACGAGTGGAGTACTGGAAGTTTAGAGCCGGTTATTTTTGTAACAGAATCAGGTATATATTCCCTTACGATAACAGATGCAACTGGATGTGTTGCAGAATGGAAAAACGACATTGATGTCTATGGTGGAGACCCATGTAATATTGAAATTACTCAAGAATATTTAGATGATGGCACCGTATTATTGACCGCCCACGGAGAATTTATGGGGAGAGACTCGATAAATATTCTCTGGTCTAACGGAGAAGTAGGGAGATCCATTATTGTTAAAGAATCAGGAAGTTATTGTGCAGCCTTTGATACAGGTGTAGCCTGTGATTTTGCCATATGTGTTGATGTGCGTATAGAAAACGATAGGTGTGCAGCAAGGATCGAAGTCATTGCCAGAGATTCAGATACATTATTGGTGGCACATGTAAGAGGAGATGGAGACTATAAGATAGAGTGGTCTACAGGAGAGGTCACAGATACTATAACCTATACTGAAGGAGAGATATGTCTTATTGTTATATATGAGGATGGTTGTTCTTTACAGAGATGTATACAACTTGAAAAAAATAAAAGAGATGAATTTTACATTATAGGTAATCTGATGGATCCTGTAACGGACCAAATTATAATTCCAAGATTCCTGGAAGTATACAGCGTCCAGGATGACAGCACTGTGCAAGATGTAGGGTATGATTATGAAGTTACAGATAATGGCCAATTCATTATTTTCCTCAGGAATTCAGGTAATTACATAGTAAAAGCATATGCTGAAGAGTATATTCCTACTTACTACTATTCTTCAGCAACCTGGCAAGGTGCAGAAATTATCCATGTAGGCATTACGACCGATGCCCCATTTTACAATATCAATATGATCCCTGAGGATGGAAATAATGGACAAGGGGAAGTAGGAGGAAGAGTTACTTCAGATAGTGAAGCTAATGTAGGTGGTGATGTTCCTATAAGATCAGAAGAAGGAAGACCTGATATACAGATTCTTATAACTGATATGGAAGACAATCCGCTTAGAGTAGCTTTTTCTGATGAAGAAGGAGTTTTTCTTTTAGATAATCTGCCTTTCGGCAAATATAGGATTCATACAGAAGTGGCAGGCGTTCATTCTGATATAGTAGAAGTAGAATTGACACCAGATAATCCTTCAAGAATAGACCTAGAATTTACAATTCCTGGTGATTTAGAAAGTGCAGACCAGACTTCATCATTAAATGAAGTATCTCCTATAAGTAGCTTGAAAGTATATCCAAACCCTATTGTAGATTTATTGAATATCGATTTCAATGTAGTAGGAGAGACAGGGGATGGTCAATTGTCTATGATAGACATTAATGGAAAAGTCATCCATCTTGAAAATGTTTCTATAAGTGAAGGAGTCAATTCTTTTTCACTTTCAATAGATTCAGGTCTTCAAAATGGAATATATATGGTAGTTGTGAAGATCGGATCTTCCATTTCAACTACCCGCGTCCTAAAGTATTAACAAGCTGGATTAATAAGTCTGGCTGAATGGATTTTATGATTGATGAAAGTATCCTGCAAGATTGTTTAGCTGGTACAAGAAAAGCACAGCGTGACTTGTATGAGGCATGTTATGTCAACTTGTTTTATGTATGTGAGCGTTACAAGCACAATCATGTAGATGCAGAAGATCTGTTCAACCAGGCTTTTTTAAAAATAATTCTTAAGCTTAATTCCTATGATACTTCTAGAAATATCAGAACATGGTGTAAACGGATAATCATTAATACGTGCATCGATGATTTCAGAAAACATAAAAGTTTCAGAGAAAGATTTGATTTCACAGACGATATTTCTAGATATGAAGAAAGCCCATCGCTTTTAAATTCTCACCATACACAATTAGACGAAGAAGTGCTTATGGAGATGATTTCGAAACTGCCTGAGATGACTCAGAAAGTTTTTAATCTCTATGGAATTGATGGATACAGTCATAAAGAAATAGGGGCATTACTCGATATGAGTTTAGGGACTAGTAAGTGGCACCTCCACAATGCTAGAACCAAGCTCCAAGCAATGATTTTAGAAAAAACAGATAGAAGAAAAGTAAGTGGTTATGAAAAATAACTTGGATAAAATATTTAGTAAACATTTAGAAGATAAGAAGACTCCTTTTCAAGAATCTTCTTGGGATAAAATGGTGGATATCTTAGATACTCAGAAGGGTAGTTCTGTTTCTGATACTGGACCTAAACCTCAATCCAGTCACCAATCAGATTCTGATAGAAAATGGATATTCCTTTTTCTATTTTTCTGCCTGCCTATCTTGTCTGTTTCACTGCTTAGAAAAGATGGAAAGCATAATTCTTCTATGCTACATGAAGCAACTTCTGTAGGCTATACGAATCCTAAAGTGCTTTCCAATCATGCCGAAAAAAATAGTGAAGATACAGATGATAATGATCCACCTATAGATAGTAATTCTGAAAATCACCTTCACGGTAATACGAATTTAAGTAAGAAAGTTGACCCTGTTGAAAGAGTAGATAGCGGTATGCAATCTATGGGTCAAGTTAAAGATATAGAGACTAGTGATCAACCTTTGAACTCAGACAGAAACAATATGGGAATCAACTTTTCTGAAGAGCTTGAAACCTACTTGCCGGTGAGAGTAAAAGTACGTGATGACGATATCCCACCTCCTATAGCTGGCCTTATAGAAGTCATAAATATAAACCGACTATCCTATGGCCTTTTATCTGGAGATAGGGAAATAGAAATAGAAACAAAACAAGGTGTTACACCCGTTCAAGAAAGAAATTCAGCGGGTATAGCTTTCTTGTCAGTTGTTTTTAATGAGAAAGAACTGGGAGCAGGATTAGGTATAAACCTTATGAGATTTAGTGACTTCCAACTAAGTTTAGGTGTGCAGCATATGTGGAGGCGAAACGACCCAGTACTGTTGGCTCAGAAAGAGATCATTGATTATGGCGTTGTATCTACTTCGTCTAGGAACATATCTTATACAGTCAAGGATGAGCATTTTATATCTGTTCCATTATATGTTTCTTACAAGCTTAGTAAAATGAGATTTCTGGTAGGGATAGAAGCTGACTACTTGCTTGCCTTGAAAACGGAGTTAAAAGAAGAAGGGGAGAACGGCACTTCGTTGAGATCTGTATGGATCGATGAGCGTTCATACAGACACATTGCGTTTAAACTTGCAGGAGGCTTAGGATTGAATTTAGGGAAAGGATTAAACGCCGATGCACTCGTAAGAATACCGCTTAAATCTAGGTATCAACTTCAAGAAGAAATTGATTTCGATACAGGTGAATTATCTAATAATGTACTTTACACACTAAGGCTGACATATGACATCTTTAAGTAAAACATATGGAATACTATGTATCTTGCTTTTGATAGTAAGTTGCCAGAAGGAACCGATAATCTTTCCTGAACAAGAAGACCCTACATTCGTTCTTTCTGGATCGGCAGATAGCGATATTGATATAATGCTTGCTGCTGGAGTGAATGGTTATGATATAGCATACCTAGTGCCTGAAGGAACAGAAGACATCACACATTATAGCGGTCTAGTTGCTGGTCCAGATTGTATAGACGATTGTCAAGAAAAGTTAGAATTTTTCTATACCTATAATTCTTCTATAATTGATATAGGTTCAAGCCTAGAATTTATTACCTCAGATGGAGTAGAAGATCTTGTGGAAGATGAAAAACTGAAATATCGATTCAGTCAAGAAGTAACATCCGGTCCCGAACCTACAGTAAAACTATTGCAAGGAGTAATGGAGGATGTTGATTCGCAGGGCGTATATGAATTCTGTCTGCGGATATTAGCTGCCATGGCACAACCGTGGTTAGAAGTAACGGTTAAAGATTTTATGTCCTACACCATACATCCTGGAATGCCTGATTTAGTGACACCATGTACGCTTAAAATTGCATCGTTTAAACCTGATGATGGAGGGGTGAGAACCCTTTCTATTTATCCATCCACAGATGCAGAGATTAACTGGATTGATTCAGATGGAAATGTGACTACTGGCAACGATTTTAAGTTAACAGATAATATTAAGGAATTAACTGTTCAGATAATAGGAAGCGATTGTTTTGTCGATATTAAGTTTGATATGATTAATGTTGAATTTAGAGAAAGCATAGAGTACTCTTTTTCCCTTGAAGAAATCAAGGATCCCATTACATCAGGTTCTAATCGCCGTTTTGTTAAAATTGCCTATACAGACCCAGCTGGTCAGATGTATGTTTCTTCAGATGGGTCAACAGTTGAATTAATTGATATAATGCCGTATGCAGAAGAAGGGTTGATAGATGAATTGATTTCATATAATGTAGTCGTTAATTGTACGATGATTAATCTTGATAATGCACAAGATTCATTGAACATGGGTCTTGCAGGTCAGTTGTTGTCTAGACCATTTTAATGGGTTTTTCTAAAATTATTCTACCTTTCGTATTATGAAACAGGTAGATCGATTTTTATCGCTTGTCGACATTGAATTTAAAAGAAAAGCTAATCCTCCGCGTGCGGAACAGATGTCCGCATATATGAAAGATTACTTTCCATTCTATGGAATTCAATCTAAATTAAGAGGAGATATATTCAGAGAGATCTGTAAAATGGCTCCTATTAAATCGATAGATGAATGGTGGTACTTGATAGATGAGTTGTACAGGAGAGAAGAAAGAGAATACCATTACCTTGCCTTGCTTAGTCTGAAAAAAGTACAAAAAAAATTGATCGTTTCCGATATAGACAAGATAGAATATCTTCTCTTATCTCATTCCTGGTGGGATACGGTAGATTTTATTGCAAGCAATACGGTCGGTTATTACTTCACCATTTTTCCTTATGAAAAATCAAGTAAGATCGAAGAATGGATGTCTAGCGATGAAATGTGGTTACAACGTACATGCCTAATCTTCCAATTGAAATATAAAGAAGACGTAGACTTCCCTCTTCTTAAGTCTTGTATCTTAAGAACGAAGAATTCTAAAGAGTTTTTTCTTGAGAAAGGAGCAGGATGGGCGCTCAGACA
>CALIQO010000205.1 GCA_938044055.1 uncultured Saprospiraceae bacterium | reverse complement strand
CCTCCTTTTAATCTCATCGGTAATGTGGGGAATAATCTGAACGGTTTTACCTAAGTAATCTCCGGCTCTTTCCTTATTGATTACCGTCTGATATATTCTTCCTGTAGTAACATTGTTAGACTGAGAGGTAGACACATTAAGAAATCGCTCATAATGTCCTAGATCTAGATCCGTCTCAGCACCATCATCTGTCACGAAACATTCTCCATGTTCGTATGGATTAAGTGTTCCAGGATCAACATTGATATATGGATCGAATTTCTGTATGCTTACTTTAAGTCCTCTAGCTTGTAGAATTTTAGCTAGAGAGGAAGATATGATTCCTTTTCCCAGGGATGAGGTTACACCACCCGTAACGAAAATGTATTTAGTCATCTTAATTTTAGATTGATTCATTACGGGATACAAAGATAGAAATATCTATCATCTAATCTCTAATTATGGAAGTCTCTTTTCATATTCTATTAACAATCCACTCAGCTTCTTCATCCAGAATTAAACCTATAGGAATATTTAGGTAATAGAATTTCATTCTCTTTACCCTCATAAAACATGACCTATAAATCCTAAAATATTTTATTCAATCATGCTGGTTATTGTACTTCTTATGCCTTTAAGCTTACTACTCTACAATTTCCTTAAAGGAAAAATGAAGTAGTTCTTTCATTGCATCAACTATTAATGGAGTGATTTAAAAGCGCATGTTAAAATGATATGTAAAGGCTTGATACAGAAGATGAAGTTTATTTTGAGATGAATAGCCAAAGCTATGGGGCAACAAATATTGTTGATCAATGCCTTGTATAGGAATGAACAATTTGTTTTAAATGACTTCAAAACTAAGGAAGTCTTCTTATTATGCGACTCGCAATTTCTTCTGCAGTTCCAGAAGATCTAACCACAACAGCTGCTTGCAGGTAGTACTTTCTTCTTGCTTGCATATGTTTCTTTATATATTTCATGAGTTCATGGGGTGATTTCGCTGCCACAAGAGGCCTATGAGATTCTTTAGATATCCTACTGAATAACTTGGCATAGGAAGCAGAAATATAAACTGTTATGCCATTCTTATTCATCCTTTTCATATTGTTATGAAAACAGGGGACACCGCCTCCTGTTGCTAAGACAAGTTTCTCATGAGACTTTATGATTTCATTGAGGCAATCCTTTTCAATTTTCCTGAAATATTCTTCTCCACTGTCTGTAAATATGGTTGAGATCGATTTCCCACACCTATCCTCTATATAATCATCCATATCAATGAATGGAATATTCAATGTGCTTGCCAGAAGACTTCCTACCGTGCTTTTACCTGCACCCATATAACCCAAAAGAAATATTCTCATTAGATCTTTATTTCTGTGGAGGTTGAGACGGTCTTACTTCTATTTTACTCGGAAGTGTTCTAGGCGGCATATCCAATAAATCTACAACCATCTGTCCGATATCTTCTGGTTGGATTTTCCAAGCATCTGCATCCGAAGGCACTCTACCATTGAAGTAGGTAGACACAGAACCAGGCATAATGGTTGTTACCTTTATCCCTTCGTGTCTGAGATCAAGCATGGCGGCTTGTGTGAAACCTACCAGTCCGAATTTACTTGCATTATAAGCTGTCCCACGTGCAAAGAAATTGGTGCCGGCTAGACTCGCTATGGTTATTAAGTATCCTTGTGAATTGCTCAGTGAAGATAACGTTGCCTTGACGGTATAAAACACTCCGGTCAAGTTGATGTCAATGGTATCGTTCCACTGATCTATAGATAATTCTTGAATCGGAGCAAAATGGCCAACGCCTGCATTGGCAACAACGACATCTATATGTCCCCAATCGGATTCTACGGAAGCTACTGCATCAGCCATGTCATCATAGGAGCGTACATCTACTGCTACTGTTTTTAATGCTGATCCTGCAGATAAGTTGTCTTCAGCCCTTTTCAAGCTTTCTTGCGACCTCCCCGTTATGCATACCTTATATCCTATACTTAAGAGAGATCTAGCAACTTCCAGTCCGATCCCTTTACTCCCTCCAGTAATTAACGCTATTTTATTCATTTCTTTAACTTTTTATCTTTCAGACAAATGTAAAAGAAAGATGGCCATTCTAAAACTTTTAAAGAATGGCCATTTTTGTTGAACTATATAAATATAAACGTTAATCTACATAATGGTGATTACGAAGACATTTCTTAATTGTCATTTTTCAAAACAGAATACCGCATCCGATTTCGACTCGTTTAAACAATATATCATCGGAGATTCTGACTTCACCAGATGTTCTCAGATAGTCTGATTTCTGAACTTTGATCCCTGAGTAGATATTAAACATTGTATCTCCTGAAGCCAATCTAAATCCAGCTCCTATATTCCACATCAACCCTCCATCGGCTTCGACTTGTCCTACATCTGCATCCTTAAATGCCCACGCATATCCAGTTCTTGCATATAAAAACGGTGTCTTATCTTGAGCCCTGAGATAGGATCTAACAGAAATAAATGTAGGCATGATATTGTACCCTTCAGAAGAGTAGTAATTATCCACACCGAAGCCCATGCCTAAAGAAAGCAATCTGTGAAAGCCCCACATTCCTTCATAGTTTAATGAAAAGCCTGAATGGGTGCTACCATTTAGTATCGATATACCAGCATGACTCATAAACCCTTTCTCCTTAAATCTATAGGGAGTTTCAACAACCCTGACTGTTTCCAGTCTCTTAATCATTTTCAGATCTAGAAAGACTTCATTACCATGACCCATAGAGATTTTAGCTCCTTTAAGTGGATCGTAATGCAACAGTTTCCCATGGATCTTATGTCCATTCTCAAGGATAATAATAACATCATCACTTGTGTCTTGAGCATAAGCAGTAGAGCATATGATGAAAGAACACAAGATTAGAAGTAGGCATTTTATTGATTTCATGATACAGTTCTTAGCAATGGTGGCACGTTTTAATTTCTTGATACAGGGATGTGGCATCTTATTTTTACATCATTCGGATCATTCGTGTTTATAATATAAAAACCTCCCTCTCCTGTAACGAAAACATCGTTATTATCCATAGCGATCATATCGTATCCTGGTAGGTCTTGCATCAACTCAACTTTCTTAGGGTTCTTAAGATCTGAAGCATCTAGTAATTGGGTACCGTGACTTCCTTCTCCGACATAAAGTCTATTGTTTCTATAGGAAAGACCATGTGGGTTTTTCATGTCTATGGTTTTTATCAACTTAGGAATAGAGAGATTAGATACATCTATCACCTCTAGTTGATTGACGAATCCCTGGCACTCAGATCCATCTCTGAGAGTTACATACGCTATATCGTCTTGAACGATAACAGGATCACAAGCTCTAGCATGCTCGAAAGTTGCCTGAAGTGTCGGTGCATCAGGGTTGCTGATATCAAAAATGAACATTCCAGAATTAGAACCTATGAATAGGTTCTCTTTATATGGAAATACAGTCTCTATACCCCATCCTAGAGATTTAGTAGCGACTCTTTCTAAGGCTCCATCAGAGATGTTCCATGTCGATAAGTTAGATTGATCAACAGTGTATAGATTGTTGCTTGTTATGGTAAACCTAGCGAAGGATCCTCCAGTTCCAGTTCCTCCATCTCCAGAAGAAACATTTGAATCAAAAAACTCAGCTCCTGCATCGTTCGCTAAAAAGACGACATCTTCATTGAAAAATCGCTGTTGTCCGAAATTCGGATTGCCACAATCTATAATTGTTGTCTGAGGTGATCGTGTACTATAAGCATAAATAAGTCTATTATCTCCGATGTATCTTTCTATATAATTTTCTTCTCTTGTTAAAATCGTGGGAGAATTGATATCTGATATGTCTATAGAAACTAGATCAACAATCTGATCGACATAAAGTATATCGTTCTTAATAGCAAGATCATAATTGCCTTCGATACCGTAAAACTTGAGGTATTGCGGGTTGTCTCTATCTGAGATGTCAATGATGTGAATACCCTGGCTTTTTTCATTTAAAAACAACATATTCTTGTAGAAATATAATTTTCCTGGAGATTCAAGTGCTCTAGTTTCCAATACTTGAATTCCAGAACTCCGCATATCGTCTACATTGATATATACAGGATCATAACGGAAAAAT
>CALIQO010000204.1 GCA_938044055.1 uncultured Saprospiraceae bacterium | reverse complement strand
AGACACTTAATTATTCTCAACTCTCTCCTGGAGCATTATTCTTTACTACTTATTGTATTCTATCCATTATCACAGGTATAATGATTCATCGGTGGCATAATAACCATGACTCAGAAATAGTGGATAATGAAGCATAAAATTATTCTGGTTTCTGCAATGACAGAAAACTGTGTCATCGGTAGAAACAATAAATTACCGTGGTCTCTACCAGATGACTGGTCTAGGTTATTAAAACTGGTTTATGGGAAGGATATCGTAATGGGTAGAAAAACAGCACAATCCCATGAAGCATTCCTAAGTGAAGGAAGAAACTATGTTGTTTCGCAATCTCTAGATCAGATGGAAGGGTGTATTATTGTTAAGGACATCGAAGACCTGTTTCACTTTCAAGAGAATGACTTATATATTCTCGGCGGCTCAGATATATACCGCTATTTTCTTCCTCATGCTACACACATGTTCTTGACTCTTATCCATACTACTCTAGAAGGAGATGCATATTTTCCAGCTTACTCTGAAGCTGCATGGAAACTAGTAAACAAGGATCGTAGATACGCTGATGATAGACACGAATATGATTTCTCTTTTTTAGATTACAGCCGCATATAAATGTAGTGATTTAAAAATGTGATGAGTTGAGAACCACTGATATGTAAAAAACAAGTGGTTTTAATAACTTCTATAAATAAAGCTAGGTTATTTCACAACTTTATACCTTTTTCCAGGGAGGCATATAATGATTCCTTGAAATTCTAGATTCAATAATTTTCCTGATAATTGCGACAATGGAATGGCACATAAGTGGTGTAACTTATCCAAGGTCAGATCATCATGCTTTCTCAAGGTTTCCACGATCTTTTTTTCATCTCCTTCCAGATCATAAAACAGTACTGGCTGTTGTGCCTGCAATTCATCCATCTTATCCCATTGCATGACATAACCGATGTCTGTTGCACTTTCTATAAGTGCAGCCTGGTGTGACTTTATAAGATGGTTGCAACCTGCTGATTTTTCATCGCCGATTCTTCCTGGTACAGCGAAAACATCTTTATGGTAGTCCATAGCAAGTTTAGCTGTAATCATAGAACCTCCCTTTTTCTTAGATTCTATAACAATAACAGCATCAGACATAGCTGCAATAATCCTATTTCTCATAGGGAAGTGTTCACGCTCAGGTGTTGTCCCGATAGGGAATTCTGAAATCAATCCACCTTCTTTATTCATCTTAAGTGCGAGTTCGCGGTTAGAGCTGGGATATATCATATCTAAACCATGTCCTAGAATTCCGATTGTAGATACCCCATTGATAACAGATGCTCTATGGGCTTGGGTATCGATGCCATAAGCCATACCACTTATAACTTGCACACCATAGGGTTTCATCTCTTCAACAATCTTATCGGTCATGGCTTTTCCTAGGTCGGAAGGAGCTCTGGTCCCTACAATTCCTATGGTTCTCCGGGGATTCATTTCTATTTTTCCCTTGTAATAAAGAATCGCTGGAGCATCATCGATATGCTTAAGTCGATATGGGTAATTCTCATCTAAGTAAGAACATATCATTATACCTTTCTTCTGAGTTTCTTCAATCTCCTTCTCTGCTTTCTCTAAGACTGCTTTATTGTCTCTGAACAGCGAGGCAACATGCGAACCTACATTAGGAATAGCAGCTAATTCTGATTCAGATTTCTCAAATACGCGCTGCGCATCACCACAATAAGCAATAAGCTGTCGCGTAAGAATAGGTCCTATGCCTTTCTTTAAAGTGAGTGCAATGGTATAAAGTAAGGTCTCACTCATCCTTTTAATGCATTGGCTTTTGCGGTATTTCCCGTTGCGGTATATACTTCTATGAGTGCCGCTTTTATTCTAGGGTCGGAAGGAAACAGTCTATTTCCTTGTTCTAGATATGATACAGCAAACCTCAGGTGTCTTCCTACTTTAAACAATTTCTGGTAGGGGTAATCAAGGTAAAACTGGATCAACTTTTCATCTTGACCTCTGCCTCCTAGATAATCTAGATATTGAGTTATGTAACTCATATCAGGCCTGACTTGCATCGTCTCTCCAAATGCAGTTAACAAGGCATCAAGATTGTTATCATACTCATACAGTTTAGCCTTTACGCCTAACTTCATCTTATGGGCATTAAGATAGGAAGGAAAAATGTCTATGGATTTCTGTGCGTATCCCAGCGCTTTTTCCAGGTCTTGTTTTTTCTCTGGAGAATTAGGTAAATCTTTTATCTCATTGTATATGGCAGTCGCCACGAATGAATTGGCTCGAGCACTGTTGGTACTGACCTTAACTGCTGAGAAATTTAAAGTAAGTGAATCTTTCCAGTCTGGATTTCTGTCCATGGTTTTCCAGGTATATCCTGTAACTAAAATGCCTAATAGTGCGTATGCAGCATATTTGCCGAAAGGCATAAATTTATTACCGAGATAATGAATTCCCATTGCTATAAGCAGACAACTTCCAGCAGAGGAAATATAGATAAATCGCTCATTCATAAATGTGCCTACTCCCACGAATAAATTAGATAC
>CALIQO010000203.1 GCA_938044055.1 uncultured Saprospiraceae bacterium | reverse complement strand
GTAGAAGGTGCGGCTGGTGTAAAACTTTACCGTCATAGATATGATATAATCGCAGATGCTGCAGCAGCTGGAAGACAAGCTAAGGAGATGCTTACAGCACCTTCTATAGAACCAGGAAAATATGATCTAGTCTTGGAACCGAATCACCTCGGACTTACTATACATGAATCAGTAGGTCACCCACTAGAACTAGATCGTGTACTTGGTTATGAGGCCAACTATGCAGGAACCAGTTTCGCAACTCTAGACAAGTGGAAGACAGGCACATTCAATTACGGAAATGAAAAAGTAAATCTAGTTGCTGATAAAACGCAACCGCATACGCTAGGAAATGTGGGGTATGATGATGAAGGCGTAAAAACGAAGAAGTGGGACCTTGTTCGAAAGGGTATCTTGGTTAATTATCAAGCCATCAGAGACCAAGTACATATGCTGGGTCAGAATGAATCTCATGGATGTTGTTATTCTCAGAGTTGGAACGATGTTCAATTCCAGCGCATGCCCAATGTGTCCTTAGAACCAGGAACTACACCCTACTCTATTCAAGATATGATCAAGGATGTAGAGAAGGGTATATACTTCGTGGGAAGAGGATCTTACTCTATTGATCAGCAGCGATATAACTTCCAGTTTGGAGGAACGCTCGCTTATGAAATTAAGAATGGCGAGATTGTAGGCATGATCAATGATGCTGCCTACCAGTCTAATACGCAAGAATTCTGGAACAGTTTAGAAAGTATATGTGATGAACGAGATTACAGAACCTTTGGGTCATTTTTCGATGGAAAAGGACAACCATCACAAGTAAGTGCTGTATCCCATGGATGCTCCACTACCCGATTCAATGGTATTAATGTTATCAATACTGGAAGAAATATTTAATCACGCTTAAGAAAAAAGAACAATGGCTATATATACTAAAGAAGAAGCTAAAGCAATTATGGACCGTGCGCTTAAATTTTCGAAAGCGGATGGTTGTGAAGTTAACTTAAACGGGAGCAATAGTGGCAATATAAGATACGCGAGAAATACAGTATCTACTGCAGGGGCCCGCTCTAATCAGACCCTGGCCGTTCAGTCTAACTTCGGTAAGAAAGTAGGCGTTGCTACCATCGAAGAATTCGATGATGCATCTCTGGAGAAAGTAGTAAGAAGAGCTGAAGAGCTGGCTCAACTCTCACCTGAATCAGAAGAGTTTATGCCTCCACTAGGGCCTCAACAACACGATGATGGTGTCGGTTATATACAGAAAACAGCAGAAATCTCTCCTGACTACAGAGCGGCAGTTGCCGCATCTAGTATAGAACCTGCTAAGGCTAAGGATGTAACAGCAGCAGGATTCCTCAATGATTCTTCAAGTTTTTCTGCACTTGCTAACAGCAAAGGCCTGTTTGCATATGATAAATCTACGAGTCTTAATTTCACAGTTACCATGAGAAGTAATGATGGCACTGGGTCTGGATGGGTGACTAGAGATTTCAATGATGTAGGAAGATTCGATGCAGAAGAAGCTTCTAGAATTGCAATCGACAAGGCCCTTCAATCAAGGGAGGCTAAGGCGATAGAACCAGGAAAATACACTGTAATCTTAGAACCTGCAGCATCCTCTGGATTGCTAGGGAACATGCTAGGATCATTCAATGCACGAAGTGCAGATGAAGGTAGATCCTTTATGTCTAAAGAAGGTGGTGGAAATAAACTGGGAGAAAAGATCATAGATGAGCGCATCAATATATATTCTGATCCACTTCACCCACTTGTACCAGCATCCACATGGACAGGTGAAGGAATACCTAGAGAAAAGACATCCTGGGTAGAAGGTGGTGTTGTGAAAAATCTTGCCTATGGAAGATACTGGGCTGATCAGAAAGGAGTTGCACCTCTTCCATTTCCATCTAATGGTATCATGGATGGTGGAGATGCCAGTCTTGAAGACCTTATCAAGGATACGAAAAAAGGAATTTTAGTTACTCGATTGTGGTATATAAGAAATGTAGACCCTCAGACACTTCTATATACAGGCTTAACCAGAGACGGTACCTTCTATATAGAGAATGGAAAATTGAAGCATCCGATTAAGAATTTCAGATTCAATGAAAGTCCGATCATCATGCTCAATAATCTAGAGGCGCTCGGCCAGCAAGTCCGAATCGACGGTAATCTTATTCCTTATATGAAAATCAGAGACTTTACATTCACAAGTCTTTCTGACGCAGTATAATTAGATCCCGTATGGGTAGTTGTTTTTACATTAAGATAAAACAACACGATTAAACAGAAACAATGAAGCGTCTGAACGGAGGAAGTTTTTTCTTTACCAGGCTGATGTATGAATCAGGAGATTGGGATGTGGATCAGCGGATGCCATCCAATCTCCTGCATTCTATTGTTTCTTATACTACGATACCTGTCGATACAGAAGAAAAAATAGTCCCTCTAAGCGACAAGGGTGTTTTCGATGCACCTTTCTGTTATATCTCTGGCCACAAGCTTGTACAGTTTAACCAAGCCGAGAAAGATCATTTCAAGTCATATGTAGAACGTGGTGGATTCGTTTTTGCCGACGATTGCAACCACGATATTGATGGCCTATTTGCTAAGTCATTCGAGTCGCAGATGGCAGAATTATTCGGTGATGATGCTTTACAGAAAATACCCAATGATCATCCCATTTACAATTCCTTTTTTGAATTTGATGGTCCACCTACGACTTCTCAAGAACTCAATGGATGGGGTGATGACCTTGTACATGATTACTTGAAAGCAATTGTTATCAATGGCCGTATAGGTGTTCTGTATTCCAATAAAGATTATGGTTGTGAATGGGACTATGATTTCAGAAATAAAAGATGGTATAAGAATGACAATACACGATTCGGAGTCAATATTGTGATGTATGCACTGACTTCGTAGTGATAGGTTGATATCTTACTTTGAGATACATTTGCTTAAAGCAAATATATCTCAACGGTACAGACAATCGGTATTGCTTTCATATGAAAAATGCAAGAATAGAAACTTCGTGGCGACCGCAATAATAAAACGAGAAATGAACGAACAAGAAGTAAAAGATTTATTATCCAGATTAAAAGATCTAAAGGCAGCTGTCCATCAGGTAATTGTAGGGCAAAATGATGTCCTCGACCAGATGATTATCGGTCTCCTGGCTTCTGGACACGTCTTACTAGAAGGGGTTCCTGGGTTAGCTAAAACCTTGATGATCCAGAGTCTATCTAAGGCTTTAGATTTTTCATTTAAGAGAATTCAATTTACGCCAGATCTTATGCCTTCTGATATCTTAGGAACAGAAATACTGCAAGAAGACGATTCTGGAAAGAGATATTTCAAGTATGCCCCAGGACCTGTATTTACCAATATGTTGCTCGCAGATGAAATCAATAGGACACCTCCTAAAACACAATCTGCCCTTCTAGAACTGATGCAAGAATATAGGGTTACATATGCAGGTCAGACATATCCACTACCTAAGCCATTCTTCTTGCTTGCAACACAAAATCCGATTGAGCAATCTGGTACATTCCCTCTTCCTGAGGCTCAAGTAGATCGATTCCTTATTCATATTAAAGTCGAGTACCCTTCTGCGGCTGAAGAAGAACAGATTCTTGAAGCAACTACAGGTTCAATCAAGAAGGAAGTTCCAGTTGTTTTTAACGCGGAAGAAATCATCAAGATGCAAGCCTTGTGTCGTGAAGTCCATATCGATAAAGAATTGGTGTCAAGTGTAAGTAAGTTAATCCGTTCAACGCGTCCACATGAGACCGATGTTTCAGAAGTAAAACAATACGTCGACTGGGGAGCTGGACCTCGTGCAGGTCAAGCACTAATCCTTACTGCAAAAGCCCATGCCTTATTGCAAGGCCGATTTTCTGTGATTCCCGCTGACATCCAGAAGATGGCTGTGCCTACTCTCAGACATCGGGTAATTCCTAATTTCGCTGCAACGTCAGAAAAGAAAAACATCATTGAAATTATTCAGGCATGTTTAAATCAAACTAACATCGGATGATCCGAGGAGCTTCCCATAAAATAAGCACAGCTATTTCTAG
Source organism: uncultured Saprospiraceae bacterium (assembly GCA_938044055.1). Taxonomy (GTDB): domain Bacteria; phylum Bacteroidota; class Bacteroidia; order Chitinophagales; family Saprospiraceae; genus JABDLO01. Next base: position 6 of record CALIQO010000203.1, on the reverse strand, counting down.
TGCAGC
>CALIQO010000202.1 GCA_938044055.1 uncultured Saprospiraceae bacterium | reverse complement strand
AGGGCTGTTAACAATTGGTTCAATGAAAATAGAGGTCTCGCACTAGGACTGTCATTGCTCGGAACAGGTATTTTCGGTTCATTGGCTAAATTATACGCTGCTTCAATTATTGAAAATTATGGTTGGAAAGCAGCTTATATAGGAGTGGGCTTACTGCCTTTATTGATTGCGTTGCCTGTGGGATATTTTTTCTTTAGAGATACGGACGACCCTAAGGTTGCTGAGAAAGTTAAGCGCCTCAGAGAAGCTAGCCCCAATCATGAAAAAGGAAATAGCGGAGGACTAACATTAAAAGAAGCATTTAGAGGGAAGAGTTTCTGGTTATTGGCGATATCGTTTATTCCGATTTCGTTTGCCATAGGCGGACCAATTCCCAATCTTGAAAAACTGCTTGGGACAAAGGGTTTTACAACGACGGATGCCGTTGTTATTGCTAGTTATCTGGGGATTGCAGTTTTATTTGGTAGATTGGTAGGAGGATATTTATTAGATAGGTTATGGGCACCTGCGGTGGCATTTATTCTGTTAAGTATTCCTGCTATATCTTGCTTTTTATTGCAACAAGGAGAGTTGTCGTATGGTATGGCGAGCATATCAATATTTATATTGGGTTTTGGAGCTGGAGTTGAGTATGATCTAATGGCTTATCTGGTTTCTAGGTATTTTGGTATGAAGAACTATGCGGCAATATACGGAGCCTTATATGGCTTTTTTGCTTTAGGGGCAGGATTCGGGCCTTATATATTTGGTCGTTCATTTATGGAAACAGGAAGTTACAATACAATTCTAGGATATGCAGCTATAGGCTTTCTTGCAGGATCCATACCCTTGCTTTTTTTAGGAAAGTACCCAGATTTCAGTAAAACAAAAGAAGTGTAAAAATGGAAGATGGGTTATTCTTCAATCTCTATCGGGTCTAGTAATTGATTATACTCTACAAGAAATCCATCGGGATCATAGACAGTACTCATCATCACCCTGATTTTACTTTTTCCATCATAAGAAGGATATTCTCGAAGCGCAGGTTCTTCTAAAATCTCTATGCCTTCAACCGCAGTGATCTGTCTAAATCCTTCTTCTATGTTCTGCGTATTAAATAATAAAACAGAATTACCTGCTGTGAACCCTTCCTTTCTTATGGGTTTGTCTTTCTTTCCAGCGTATTCATAATCATACTCAAGAAGGCCCAGGACACCATAGTATTCATCTACAGACTTGAGAAATACAAGCCTGAGCACTTCTTCTCTTTCTTCTGTTTTATGCGGACGCCGGATAAGGTTGTCATAAATAACCTCCATGCCTAAGGCGTCTCTATAGAATGCCAGTGATTTTTTAACATCTCTAACAATCAAGGTTGTCCTTCTTAAGATTAAATCATGATCCTCTGGATTAAATGTAGATTGAATGGGTTCTGATGCTGCCATAGGTTCAATGTCTTTACAACCTGGCGATAATAAAACCAAGGCCATTAAGCAACTTGATAACAGAGTAATTTTTTTTCTTGTCATGATATAAATGTATAAATAGTTAATCAACTTAACTAAAATTAATATTTATTTTACCTTTAAGGAAGATGGAGCCTGTGGGTTTAAATAATTTAAAATTACAATTAAGTGAGCGCTTTTCGATTTGGAAGTATACTAGAAGTTCTATATAGCGTCGGAGATATGGACAAGGTGATGAAGTTTTTCGTGGATTTCGGAGGATGGAATAAGGTAGGTTCATACATTGTAGATAGAGCCATTATGGAAGGGTGGGGATTGCCATCTAGTGCAACTGCAACAGAAGTGTTACTACAATCCCATAATCATCCTTCAGGACAATTAAGGATGGTGAAGTTCACCGGTGTAGAACAGAAGTATATACGCTCATCGCAGCAACCGTGGGATGTAGGGGGAATTATGGATATCAATCTGCGCGTTCATGATGTGGCATCCGTCTTGGAAGAATTAAGAGAACGAGGGTGGCACAGTCTGAGTGATCCATTGTTGCAAGTAATGGGCCCTTTTAAGTTATATGACATACTGATGAAAGGATATGATGAAACAATAGTTGCTTTTACGCATCGGATTGAACCTCCACTTGCAATAGAAGCTCCTATTAAGTTGCCTAGCCATATTTACAACTCTTCTATTACAGTTAATAACTTGCGAGAAGCACGGTCGTTTTATGTTGATATACTCGGTTGCCAAGTATTGAACGAATATGAAGTAAAGAAAGAATACCCTCAGGAAAACATGTTTGGCTTGCCCTTTAATATGGTAGATAAGGTCACTTGCAAGGCAGTGATGTTATCATTTGACGGAGATCGAGATGTAGTTTTTCAGATCGTTGAATTCGATGGGGTGGAAGGGAAGAATTTTTCGGAACGCTCTAGACCTCCTAACCGTGGATTTTTCTCGTACCGAGTATTGGTATCTGGGATTTCTGCTTACTATACCAGGGTTAAGGAAAGGGGTGCTGTGTTATATGCAGAATTGAATAGATTGAGTATCTCTCCCTATGGGAAAGCGAGGTGCTTTTCTATTCTCAGTCCCAATGGGGTGATCTGGGAGTTTATTGAAAGTATCGAATAATACATACAAAATGAAGTGACAACACATTACAAAAATATTTAATATATAAAACCCATAAGATCTATGAAATACTTAATGATTTTTTTAGTGCTTCTCAGTGGAAGCTTCATATCCGCTCAGATAACCAAGGTTACTGGAACAGAAGCCATGATAATAAGACAGAAATCGACTTGTGGTACCACTGAACCTGGAAAAACACGATTCGGAATGTGGGAAGGAAGAGCTTATAGCCGCGTTCCTGGAGAGAAAGACAAGCACCTCTATAACTTGCTCGGTATAAATACAAGACATTGCCGGGTGGTAAAGGATGATGTAAGGGGAATAGGATT
>CALIQO010000201.1 GCA_938044055.1 uncultured Saprospiraceae bacterium | reverse complement strand
GCTTGATTTTTTCTTTTATCATAGGGTTTATTTGTTGTGTTTTAATAGTGCTCTTCCGGTAAATAGTATCCATGCTGCAACAGACAAAACGAAGATTCTGAAATTTATAAGACTGGTGAATTCCAATCCCAAAGTAAAACTTACAACGGTCATAAAGAAAATGAAAATGCCGAAATATCCTAGATATTTAAAACTGTTGTGATGAATTATCATGAGAACTGAATTTAGAAAAACAGACACGCATAATGCAACAATGAAAACGTAGTCCAACATTTTATTAATCACGAACCCATAATTGACTACGGTTCTTAGTTCTGTGCTTTCTGATCCAGTAGGATTATAATAGGACTCCAGAAAACTAGGGAGGACAAGTCCATTGAATAAAGCAGCCAGCATTGCAGCTATTAATCCAAACGATGTGATGATGAATGCCAATACAGACAATCTCCATCTGCCAGAAAGTGCGATCTTAAGTCCGTAAAATCCAAATAGAATAAATGGCAGACTAAATATTGCCAGTGTGTGCGCTATCTTAAGTGGTATCGAAACCTGTATGATGTGTTCTAGATTTCCTCCCGCGGGATGCAAGGCCATCGTACCGATAGCCAATGCAGAACCTATGATAAGTGACCAACCCGTGCTTTTATTAAATGACGTATCCATAACTATTGATATTGAATGACAAATATCAATGGTTCTATCGGATCTCACCCTTGATCCAAATCAAGAAATGGTTTTACAACTGGGTCATTCTTTTCCTTACGCGACTCATCGTTTCAGGTGTAATTTTAAGATATGATGCGATCCATGTTAAAGGAAATTTCTGGAGTAATCCAGGTCTATGCTCAAGAACGTATTTATACTTCTCATCTGGTGAAAGGTCTTGGTCATAAAACGCTACCCGATCATTAGATCCTTCGAGGATACTTCCGAGTTGGAAAAAAGAAGCTGATTGAGCAATCAACTTATGTATGGAGTCCATGGACAATTCGTATACCGTACTTTGTTCATATGCCTGTATAAAAGAATCAGAAGGTTTCCGAGAAGTAAAACTCTTATGATTAATGACCCAATCACCTGGAACACTTAGTTCGATGACGTTTTTCTGTCCATCTGCATCTAAACTGTATTGCATAAAACTACCTGTAACCACATACCATAAGGCCGAGCACACTTCGTTTTTGTCTACCAGCATTTCGCCTACCAAAACTTCTCTGTTTTTAATTTCACCTATAAGAAGTCTGGCTTCTTCTTCAGAGAATTTTCCTGACTTATCTATCAATTGAGAAATAGAGTCTTCCATGTGTATTTCAACTGCATGTGATAATGGGGCAAGATAATGGACCGAATTTAGAAAGGGTGAAAATTAATTGAATTATTGACTTCTTGGATTTAAAACCTAAACCTTCATTTGCGCAAGCGCCTATAAAACATATAACCAATTGAGCAATCCAATCATTGCAACAAAAGAAAGGAAGGCTGCTAATAACCACCTTGCAGCCTTCCTACTAGATAGTCTAGTAATCGTCCACTAGCTTTATCTTTTCATTCAACAGTTAAAAATAATTCTCAACTAAAAAATCACGTTGGACCACATGACTCTTCAATGCCTCAATAGCACTGTAAAAACTTGCACTGCTACTCAAGAAAGTATAACCCGTTCTTTCCGATGTAGCATAAGGCTCAACCAAGACTTCATATTCATTGTATAGTGACTGCATGTAATTCACTTCGAAAGGTCCTGCAACTACATCCTTCATATAAGACTCATAAATAGCCTTATAGGTCGGATCTGCATATAAGTAGCCTATCAATGGCCACTCACTCGCGGATAGACCACTAAAATCCAAGGCAAGTGCGCCTTCCCTTTTACCCGTCTGTAAAGCTTCGTTGTTATCCCATGGAATCCATGTGAGTAAACCCGTTTCTGGATTGTTATATAGGAAGTAATTATGTGTCATTAAACCATAAGTGTCCCAATTCTGAATCACGGTGTTGACTGCTAAATATTTTAAGAATACATCTGTATCAAAAATTGCGTCTAGTTCTGCTCTCCATGTTGCAGGGTCACTTGTTCTGGTATCGTCATGTAACACTGAAAAAAGATTCTGTATGTCTGACCAATCGGCTTCATCTTCATTGGTCTTCTTTTCGAATTCATCTTCGTCAAATGTTCCTAGTGCAAATGAAGCTCCGTCGCCATCTGGCTTATACAAGTTACCGTTGTCATCAGAAAACTGGGTTTCAATAACCGTATCGTCAACTTCTTCTACCAAAGTGTAAAGTCCGAAATACTCAGGCCCATCTCCATGGTCCACATAGACCGTATAGAATGCTGTGTGTGGCGCCGCCAGTCCCGCATTTCTAAATACATCGCCTGCTGCTTTTTCTCTAAGCATCGAAGCGTCATCGTAGTTGTTTTTCAGGCTTAATTTCTTGAATCCGTAAAAACGCTGATTGTCTATCTGTGGATATTCATCTTCGAATTCATCAAAGTCCAACTTGAAGGACAACTTTAATATACCTGCTCCCCAAGTAGTCTGCAGACTTGAGTTGCCTTTAAATCGAAGGCCTACCTTGTACCATTGCTTCCCATTGTAATAAACCTCACCCGGCACGAAAATCGGATTGTCATCGGTATCCAGTAACCCCGATCTTCCCCCCGACCCCAGTGAACCAAAAGTATTGGTCATATCGTCTAGCATTGTCTGCCATCGATCTTCTGTAATTACAAGATCCAATCTTTTTACCACATCGTCTTGAAAGACTTCATCGAAATCAGGATCTGCACCTTTAGAGTGTGTGGCATCTGTCCAATCCGTCACCTCAAAATCTGAATCGTCGAATACGACTTCAATCTCATTGTCAGAGGAACATGAAGTCGTAAAAACCATCATGCTTAATATTAACATCCAAAAAGAATACTTCATAACTAATTTATTTTTTCTAATTAAAAATTGAATTGGTCTATCAATGCGCTTTAAATTTCTTCTTTATATTCTGCTTAATAAGACATTACAGCCGGTTACAAAATCAGGGTGACATCACCACTTAAGAAAAGGATTTCTCCATCTAGATATTCTACTTCTGCCACCCATACATATACCCCACTGTTTACACGCTTACCATTGAAATATCCGTCCCAGCCATCTTCATATGCTTCTATAAGCTCACTATTTTCTGCATATATTAAAGAGCCCCATCTATCATAGATGTTGAATTTTATAAAACTTAAAACCGACTTGCCAGGTGTCAATCCGAAGTAATCGTTGATGCCATCGTCATTAGGAGAAAAAGCATTGGGCACGTAGACATCTCTGTTTTTTGTAACGGTGACATATAAAGAGTCACTTGCCGTACAGTTGTCTTGAGAAGTTACTGTCAATACATATTTAGTGTCGTTAACTGGGAATGCAGGTGTAATCAGGCAATCATCACATTCTAAGCTACTATCTGTATTGGTCCAGCTTATTTCTACAAGCTCAATATTGTTTGTTTCGGCAGATACAGTCGTACTACAACCCAGGTCTACGCTTTGATCTTCTCCGATAAATATTTCTGGAATATCTACTGCATACAGTTGACCAGTTGTATCAGCAACACAACCATTGGCATCGATAACTGTATATACGTAATTACCCGCTGATAGATTCTCATACCTATCAGAAGACAAGGAAGGGTTACCGTCAAGCGCAAATGCATACGGTGAGGTTCCACCCCAGACTGAATCAACTTGAATCACACCTGTGTCGAATCCATCACAACCAGGGTCTGTGTAAATTGCATTGAACGAAAGCGGGCTCG
>CALIQO010000200.1 GCA_938044055.1 uncultured Saprospiraceae bacterium | reverse complement strand
CAAAGCTTATTATGAGATGTATAGCTAAAAGTTATGGGTCGAGAAATAGCTGATGTATTATGGATCAATGTTTTGTATAGGGATTAACAATTTGTTTTTAAATCACTTCTAAGGTAAATAGATTATCTTTGCATTTAATTTTTTTCTGATTTCTTACAGATAAGGATTGACTTTTTTGACTAAATAATAAGAAATGAATGTATCGCTTAATTGGCTGAGAAAATATATCGATATAGATCTCACTCCAGATAAACTGTCTGAAATATTGACTATGATCGGTCTGGAAGTAGAAGGAATGGAAGAGGTGGAGCCAGTGCCAGGAGGACTAAAAGGTATTGTAGTCGGAGAAGTAAAAACTTGCGAGAAACACCCCAATGCTGATTCTCTAAGCCTTACCACGGTCGATGTAGGCGGAGATTCTCTCGTTCAGATTGTATGCGGCGCCCCTAATGTGGCTGCTGGTCAGAAAGTCCTTGTAGCTACCATAGGTACAGTCCTGTATAAGCCAGATGGTGAAACCTGGAAGATAAAGAAAGGTAAAATCAGAGGTGAAGTTTCTGAAGGAATGATCTGTGCAGAAGATGAACTCGGACTGGGGAAGGATCATTCTGGTATTATGGTTCTAGATGCTTCCGCAAATGTAGGTATGCCTGCAAGCCAGCATTTATCTTTAGATACAGACATCGTTTATGATATCGGGCTTACTCCGAACCGGTCAGATGCTACGGGTCACCTAGGTGTAGCCAGAGATCTGGCGGCGTACCTTAAGTACAACATCAATGAAAATACTCAAGTAAGATTGCCAGATGTATCTGACTTTAAGGTAGAGAAGAATACTTATCCGATTGAGGTAGTCATAGAAGATAAGGAAAAGTGCCCGAGATTTTCGGGAGTAACCATCACAGGCGTAACCATAGGAGATTCTCCAGACTGGATGCAGAAACTGTTACGCTCAATAGGCGTGCGACCGATCAACAATATCGTAGATATTACCAACTATGTACTACATGAATTGTCACAACCACTGCATGCATATGATGCGGATAAAATAAAAGATAAAAAGATAATCGTTAAGACCTTGCCAGAAGGATCGACCTTTAACTCTTTAGACGAAGTAGAAAGATCCTTACACGCTGAAGATCTTATGGTATGCAATGGCAAGGAAGAAGGGATGTGTATAGCAGGGGTATTCGGAGGAATGCATTCTGGAGTTACAGAAAACACCCAGAATATTTTTCTTGAAGCGGCACATTTTTCAGCAAGCGCCATTAGAAAAACCAGTACACGACATCTTCTAAGAACGGATGCGGCTAAGATTTTTGAGAAAGGGAGTGATCCTAATAACACCTTGTATGCACTTAAGCGAGCAGCACTTCTGATTACTCAATATGGTGGGGGTTCTATTTCATCAGATGTGATAGATATCTATCCTAGTGAGATAGAGAAAAAAGAGATCCATGTGAAGTATAGCCACGTAAAACGATTGATAGGTGAGGACATTCCAGCGGATGAAATCCACAAAATTTTACGGGCCATTGAAATGGAGATTGAAGCCGTGGATAGCGAAAGCATCATGGTTTCTGTTCCTACTAATAAAGCAGATGTAACCCGAGAGGTAGATGTAATTGAAGAAATATTGAGGATTTATGGGTTTAATAAAGTTGCAGTAAGCGACAAGATTACGAGTGTTGTGAATATGAACCAGAGTAAGGACTTATATGCATTCAGAAATAAACTTTCTGATATTCTTAGTCATAGAGGATATGGAGAGTCTATGAATCTATCCCTAGTTGAATCTGGACTTATGGATGAAACAGGTATAGTGCCTTCTGAAAAATACGTTCATATCAATAATACCAGTAATGTAGGTCTAGATATAATGAGGCCTGAGATGCTTGTGTCTGGGTTACTATCGGTAAAGCATAACCTTAACAGACAACAATCAGATCTGAAGTTATATGAAATAGGTAAGAGCTACAATCGACAGGAAGAAGGATATGCAGAAGAAGAATATTTAACCTTATTTCTGACAGGGAGGAACCGCATAGAATCTTGGAAAAACCAAGAGAATACTAAGGCAGATTTTTACAGTATTAAGTCTGATGTAGAATCCTTGATGATAAGCATAGGAATAACCGGATACCAGGTTTCAGAATCCTCTGATACCCGATATGACTACGGAATCAAGTTTCATAGAGGCAATATAGTGCTTGCAAGGTTCGGAAAAGTTTCTTCTGGCCTAGCTAGAAAGACAGGAGTAAAAGTCGATGTTTTCGCAGCAGAATTGCCGTTAAAATCGCTATTCACAAGTGCTGGAACCAAGGTTAAAACCCACGAAGTAAGTAAGTTTCCTACAGTCAGAAGAGATCTCGCATTGATTTTAGATACACATAGAGATTTCTCAGAAATTGAGGCCATTTCTAAGAAAGTAGGAAAGAAGTTGATTTCTGATGTTCAATTGTTCGATGTCTACAAGGATGAATCTAAAATCGGTGCCGATAAAAAGTCTTATGCAGTGAGTTTTATATTCCAAGATTATACTAAAACACTTAAGGATAAGGAAGTAGAAAAAATAATGAACATCCTCATAGAGAAATTTAAATCAGACTTGAATGCTGAAATTAGGTAGATCTAGAAGGATTTTATTGCCGATAGAGTAGCAATTTCACTTTCATAGAATGCTGAAAAGTGTATATTTGATTCATGCAAAACGTAGACAACAGATTATTATCCATTTCCGACAAAGTTAGAAGCTTAGTAGAAAGGGTACAATTGTTGTCTTCTGATAATAAATTTCTTAAAGAAGAAAATAACCGAATAAAAGAAGAACTACTAGAATTAAATAAGCTTAATAGTCAGAAGCAAAACCTGGATACATATGGAATTCACGATAATCAGCAGGCTATTACAGATATAAAAGATGAGTTAAAAGGATATGTTGCAGAGATTGACTCGTGCATCAAAATACTTGAGGCAAGATGAGTGAAGGATTGTTGAAAAAAATAGATATCACCATTGCGGGAAGAAAATTTCCGTTAAAGGTTACTCAGGAAGAAGAACCTCGAGCTAGAGCAATTGAAAAAAAACTAAATGCTCAGATTCACGATTTTCATTTAAAATATGCAGATAAAGACAAGTTAGATTGTGTTGTAATGACGCTTATAATGACTGCATTTGATATAGAAAGTGGAGAGAACGAAGTTGCACCGACCTTATCGGAAGAGTCAGAAAAGACTCTCTCAGATATTGAAAATATCCTAGAAAACCTTCCCCTTTAATTTTCCAGTAGTTCATAGTTTGATAAAGCTGTTGTACCCACAATAGGGATGCAGACAGCATTACATAACAGCGGAGCTTATACCGTAGACAAGACATAGAAGTTTTATGCCATTGTTTTAAGCTTCCTTTAAAATTGAAATATTATGGATATAACTACAGGACTAATAGCAGGTCTGGTAATAGGAGCCATCATAGGTTTTCTGATCACCACCTTGTTCTTGAAAAATTCTGGACAAGCTAGGATCGAAGAGGCTAATAAAAAAGCCGACCTTACGCTTAAAGAAGCCGATCTAGCCTCACAGAGGAAAATCAATGAAGCAGAATCTAAAGCAGATAAAATAGTCAACAAAGCAGAGCAGAAGAACGAATCAATAAAGCAGAAGAAAATACAAGAAGCTAAAGAGAAGTTCGCAAAGTATAAGTCTAACTTCGAGAAGTTTAAAGCGGATCAGAAAGTAGAGATGAAGGAAAGAGAGATGAATGTCAGAGCGCTTGAAAAAGACATCAAAATTAAAGCAGACTCTTGGAAGTCTAAAGAAGAAAACTTCGAGCAAAGAGAATCTGAAATCAATATGATCAAGGAAAACCTTGACAAGCAGATGAAAATCGTCGGAAAAAAAAGAGAAGAACTCGATTCTGCCAACGAAAAATTCATCAAAGAGCTTGAAACGATCTCAAGACTTTCTGAAAGTGAAGCGAAGGAACAATTGCTCGAAGCTGTAAAAGCCAAAGCCCAGACCGACGCAATGTCTATAGAGAAAGAAACCATTTCGCTTGCTAAGGCAACAGCCAATAAGGAAGCTAAAAAGATCATCATCCAGACCATTCAGAGAATGTGTGCTGAATATACAATTGAGAATACAGTATCTGTTTTTAATCTAGATAGCGATGACATTAAGGGGCAGATCATAGGAAGGGAAGGAAGGAATATCCGAGCCCTAGAAGCAGCAACAGGTGCAGAGATTGTTGTCGATGATACGCCAGAAGCTATCATCATATCAAGTTTTGATCCGATCAGAAGAGAAATCTGCCGACTTGCTTTAAAAAGACTGGTAGCTGATGGAAGAATACATCCTGCTAAAATTGAAGAAACAGTAGCTAAGGTTAAGAAACAACTCAATGAGCAGATAGTAGAGATAGGGGAGCGTACTGTTATCGACTTAGATATACATGGATTACATCCTTATCTAGTCAAGATGGTAGGTAGAATGAGATTCCGTTCTTCGTACGGTCAGAACCTTCTTAAGCACTCCATAGAGACAGCACATTTATGTGCTACTATGGCGGCTGAATTAGGTATGAGTAACAAGCAGATAAAAATGGCTAAGAGAGCTGGATTACTGCACGATGTAGGAAAAGTATCAGAAGAAGAATCAGAATTGTCCCATGCACTGCTGGGTATGCAGATGTGTGAAAAACACAAGGAACACCCAGTTGTACTTAACGCCGTGGGAGCGCACCACGATGAACTAGAGATGAACAATATTATTTCTCCGATTGTACAAGCGTGTGATGCCATTTCTGGTGCGAGACCAGGGGCAAGAAGAGAAATCTTAGAAAGTTACCTAAAACGTATCGGAGAACTAGAAGAACTAGCCATGGGATACGATGGTGTGCAGAAGGCTTATGCCATTCAAGCGGGTAGAGAACTACGCGTAATTGTAGAATCAGAAAAAGTAACGGATCAGTATGCAGATGACTTAGCATTTATGATATCGCAGAAAATCCAAGACGAAATGCAGTATCCTGGTCAAGTGAAGGTTACCGTCATCCGAGAAAAAAGAGCAACAGCGATAGCAAGGTAGGAACCAAGCGGTTAGTTTTTATTCATATAAAAGAATTGAAGTACTTGACTTCTTCAGAAAAATTTAGTGTGGGGAAGGAAGTTGTGATTTCTCGTATTGTGGCGAGCTGATTCTTACAGAATTCTCTATGATTGCTGTGTGATGGATTGAATGGGTTGTGTTCCTTAGCACGTGTTATACTGTGGATTCTGTCTGATAAGGAAGCTGTCTGTGGACTTAGAAGTGAGGATTTAAATTGCTCCCAGATATAATCAATAGCCACCTTACTAGGATGTATAAGGTCTTCATTATAAAATCTATAATCTCGAAGATCATCCTTCATCATCTCGTAAGATGGAAAATAGTGGATATTCTGTGATTTCTCGGTGATCTGGTGGCAAGATTCAACTAAAATTGATTTACTTCTGCTGTCATCTACAAGGCCATTTTTAATATGCCGGACAGGACTTACTGTAAATATAATATCCATCTTAGGGTTAATTCCCATAAGGAATTCATAAACCAAGTCCCAAGAGAGTACGATGTCTTCAATTTTAAGCAATTCTTTCTTAAAATTTTTATTGGGCTTTTTATGACAATTCCCGACGATCACCTTATCCTTTAAATCCCTGTACACCCAGGAAGTACCGAGGGTGATAAACATCAAGTTGCAATTAGAGATCAACTCCTTCCATCTGTTTAATTCCTTGCGAATATCAATTATATATTGTTCTGTTGATAGCCTATTATTGCTTGAGTGAAAATCTCTATGGCTGTATACTCCGTTGTGAGCCCATAGATCATCTGGGACAATGTCTTCAGGGTTCCTAGCATAGAAGGACATATGCTTAAATATACTGATCGGATTATATACTATCCCTAGAGGATTGTAATGGACTGGAATTTTTCTTTCTTCTAAGTGCTTTCCGACATTATCACTAAAGCAAGAGCCTACCAGTAAGATGTTGTCCTTATAGGAGATGGTAGGGTATGCACTGTCTAGTTTTATTTCAGTTCTTAACTTCAAGGAATAAGGTACTTTGTTATTATTCGTCTAATGAACGAATTTAATTTTACTTTTTTCGGCTACAACGGTTACTTTTAATCCATGAGCATATTTTCATCTTTATTTAAGAAGCCTTCAGAAGACCCCAAGATAAAGTTTGGCAGGTTTTCAGATTCTTATAAAGAAGATGTTCAATATGACTATTGGGATAAGGCAATTGCCGAGTATGAAGCTGGCAACTACCTACCTTCTTTCGAACATTTTCTGAGATATCTCAAAGATGATTCTATATCTAATGTCTCCTACAGGAAGGAAGGGAACAAGATCCATTTTACCTTATTTCAAGGGTCTAAAAAAATGACTGGATTCGCAACTTCTGACAGATTATATGCTGAGGTAAAAATTGCAGAGTATACGAAACTAGACATAGGATTTCTGAGAGGGTTGATTGAGAAAAATTTCCACCTGAAATACAGTAGATACGCGCTTGATAATGAGAATTGCATCACCATGGTTTTCGATACACACGCCCTGGATGCCTCGCCTTACAAGTTGTATTATGCGCTTAAAGAGTTAGGGACCAATGCGGATCGCCAAGACGATGTAATGATATCGGAATTCGATGTTCTTAAGCGGGTCAATACAGGGCACATCAGAGACATTTCTCAGAAAGAGAAAGAAGTTAAGTATGTGTTTTTGCAAGATTCAATCAGAGAGGTACTGGCTGTTCTTAAAGATGGGAAACTCAATCTTTCTCATTATCCGGGAGCAGCGTCATACCTTATTTTAAGCCTAGTTTACAGACTTGATTTCCTTATCAAGCCAGAGGGTATCACAATGGAGAACATTGAGCAGATTCATAATATCTTCTTTAAGGATTCGACCATCAACGCCCACCGTAAGAATGAAATGATGAGGAATGAGCTTAATGAAATGCTAGAGATCACGCCACAAGAATTTAAGGAAGAAATATATGAAGTGTTGTCTACATTCGGGATTACGCAGCCATCTGGTATAGAGCGACTTAGATCAATGATTCAGTCTGATTTAGAAAACATGAACTGGTATCAGGATAACAATCATAAGGTTTATGCAATGGCAGTTCCAGGGTATATAGTGGGATATTGCTTGTATAATTATGCATTGCCATCACCCGTAAGGGCCTTATTGTTGCTGTATTATAAGATTTTTTCTTCGACCTATTTTGAAAAGCTAGGTTTTGAGAATATGTTCTTAAGTGATAATGGAAGTTTAAATAAGAAGAGCATCCTTAGAGAAATAAAAACTATTGAAAAAAAGTATGCAGATCAGTATGCACAACTGAAAATAAATGCAAGAGCGCTTTCATTTATAGATGACTGCCATTTTGCGAGAAGCTATATGCAGATGTTGTATAATGTTAAACTTAACCGAATCAAGAAATAAGTGGAAATCAGCGACATCATAGAAGGATACAGGCAGACAGTGATTCAGATCGCTACTCCTTATAGTACAGGTACTGGCTTCTATGTGGCTCAATATAACCTGATTGTGACCAATGAGCATGTCGTCCGAGACAACAAGCAAGTGGTTATAGACGGAGAAACATTTGACAAGCAGCTTGTCGATGTGATATATTTAGATCCGAAATATGATCTTGCCTTTCTTTCTGCTCCAGAAGGCCATAAAATGACTGGTCTAAATATAGGATCTCCTGTAGACTTATCAGAGGGAGACTCAGTCATTGCAATAGGACATCCTTATGGATTGAAATTCGGCGCTACACAAGGCATTATTTCTAACCTCTTACACAAGGAGAACGATGTTCACTTTATTCAGCACGATGCCGCACTAAATCCAGGAAACAGTGGTGGTCCACTGATAAGCACTTCAGGAGAATTAGTGGGTATCAACACTTTTATAATAAGAGATGGCAATAGCATAGGGTTTTCTCTTCCCTTAGATTATCTATTAGAGACCTTTAAAGAATATAGAAAAGAAGAGAATCTTCCTGCAGTAAGGTGTAATTCTTGCTTGAACATCGTATTCGAGAAGGATCAGAAGAGTAAGTATTGTCACAATTGTGGATCTAAAATGAAGATGATTAAGGATCTACATCCATATGAGCCATTAGGTATTAATAAAACCATAGAAGAGATGTTGCTGGCACTAGGGCACAACGTAGAATTATCTCGACGAGGGCCTAATAACTGGGAAGTAAGACAAGGAAGTGCAGTGATTTCTATTTCATATCACGAGAAAACGGGGTTAATTATCGCAGATGCTTATTTATGTTTATTGCCAAAACATAATTTAAAGCCACTTTATGAGTTCTTATTAAGGGAAAACTACAGCAATCAGTCTCTAACCTTTACGGTTCGAAATCAAGATGTGATTCTGTCTATTCTCATTTATGACCAATACTTAAATGCGCACACAGCTACGGAATTATTTAAAAGATTGTTCCTTGGTGCCGACCATTATGACGATGTGCTGGTCAATGAATACGGCGCTTTATGGAAAAAATAAGGTCAGCTATGTGATAATTCCTGATTTTCAGGAGGAAAGAATCAATTTCTGACTCAAGGAACACAATAAAATATGTAGCTTTGTAAGACCTATTTACGATTAAATGGTGATTGGACACCAACGTTTTGATTGTATTAAATTAATGAGTATGATTTACTATCGATATTTTTTCATCCTGATAATAGCTATTTTAGCTGCCCCGCAAGCTAAGACACAGGATATTCATTTCACCCAGTTTTATCAATCTCCGCTGAATCTAAATCCAGCGTTGACCGGTGTTATGAACTGTAATTCAAGAGCAATCGTCAATTACAGAAACCAGTGGGCCGCTGTTCTAGGATCTAATGCGTACAATACGTATTCTGCTTCTTATGACAGAAAGATCCCTGTAGGAAGAACCGACTACTTCGGTGTAGGAGGAAGTGCCTGGGGAGATGTAGCTGGAGAATCTAGATTCGGAACGACACAAGGAAGGTTTTCAATGTCCTACTCTAAGAAACTAGGAGGAAGAAGAAAATCGGCACATTACCTAGTACTCGGAGCGGATGCGGCTATTACCCAGAGAAAAATAGCTCAAGGAGACTTAAGATGGCCTAACCAGATTACTGGAAATGGTTTTGACCCAACAATATCATCTGGAGAAATCATTAATGATTTCGATTTTTTATATGCGGACATCACTGGGGGATTATTATGGTTCTCTGTACTTGATGAATACAATAACTGGTATATAGGCGCTTCTATGGCACACCTTAACCAGCCCAATGTTTCTTTCCTAGGAGATGATGCAGCTACCTTATTTACGAAAACAACGATCCACGCTGGAGGACAATTTCAGGTTGCCCCTAAGATGTCTATCCTTCCTTACTTCATAATTCTGATGCAAGGAAAGCATAGAGAGGTCAATGCGGGAGCTTCTGCGAGATTTGCTCTAGGGCCGAACCGTAACTCTAGCCAGTCATGGCAGATCGGTGGATGGTATAGAGTAGGTGCCAGAACAGAAGGTGGAATTATATCAGATGCAATTATTGTTTCTACGAGGTTCAACTTCGATCAGATGGGCATCGGTTTCTCTTATGACTTAAACATATCAGAATTGAGACAAGGAGGTGCAGGTAATGGAGCATTTGAGTTATCGTTATCTTATCTTATCTGTGGTCCTGAGAATAGAGGGGTCTACTGTCCTAAGTTTTAAGTTCACGTTGGTAAAATGTTGATTATCTAAGCATAGAAATTTTGTGCTTCTTGAAATCATACTTATCTTTAGACAGAAGAGGAAATTCCTATTTCTAGTCAATCCATGTTATGTATATCCCATTGAGTTGTTGTGACTTGGTATAATCTAAGTTCATCATACCCTATTCCCTTTTAATAACCTTAATAAAGAAAGACAACATGTTCGGAAATAAAAAAGATGAAAAACAAAGTGTAGCAGACACGAAACAATCTACAACATCTACAGCTTCAGGTGCTATTAATTCTCTTGTTCAAGGCACTAAGATTGAAGGAAACATAACGGCTCAGAGTGATATAAGAATAGATGGAGAATTAAAAGGATCTCTCAATTGTCAAGGTAGAGTCATTATAGGCCCTCAAGGAAAAGTAGATGGTGACATCAATTGTAAGAACGCTGTTATAGAAGGTACATTCTATGGCAATCTTAAAGTAACAGAAACACTTAATGTAAGAGAATCTGCTAAGATTGAGGGAGACGTTAATACCAACAAGCTTCTGGTCCAGCCAGGTGCGGTATTCAATGTAAGCTGTAATATGGGAGGCCAGAAATTAAAATCATTCTCTGATAAAGTGAATAACAAGGAGAAAGAGCCACAGCTCGCTTACGCAAAAAATAAATGAAACCTAAACCCAGTAAAGACAACAAGAACGCTGTTCTAAAATATTCTGGTCTTGCTGTGCAATTATTCGTTACACTTGCTATGGCTGCGTATATAGGAAGAAAGCTTGATGCGAATATGGGAAATGAGAAAGACTATGTAACGATTCTTTTCGTATTGGTTGTCTTTTTAGTTTTTATGTACAAAATCATAAAAGATTTATCTTAGCAGCTCAATGGAGCAACGACAATTTTATTTTCAGCTGACAGGAGTAGTTATTTTGTGCATAGCAGCCATTCTAGGCTGCAACTTACTCTTACCCATCGCCCCTTATACTTCCTTAGGAGTAATAGGTCTGATTTTTTTCGTTTTTCTCTCGGTAGTGATGTTTAAGTTCGCCAAGAAGCTTTCTAAATCGGAAAACCTCAACCATTATACCCACCTGATAATGTACAATATGATGGCTAAACTTTTCTGTTCCTTTATCATCATAGTCCTTTACTATATGATTGTAAAACCTGAGGACAGACTCTTCATTGTGCCATATATGTTGATATACTTAATCTTTACTATTTTTGAAGCCATTTTCTTAAGTAGAGAAGCAAAACAACGATGAGTAAGATAGATCCATTAAAAGAAGTTTCTAAAGTAGAGATAGAAGGTTACGATACTGTAAATCAGCTAGACTTAGCTTCTGTACTTATAGTAGAAGAAAAGGAAAATTTCATGATAGTCAATCACGATGGTAGAAATTATCATTGTCAGATAATGGATAGAAACATACAGGAAAATAAAGTTACCCTTCAAGTAGATGGAATAACTTTTAAAACGAAGATTGTTACAGAACTAGATAAGACCATAGCAGAGATGGGATATGCATCTAAAACTGCAGGCCAGGAAAAAGACATCTATGCACCTATGCCAGGCCTCGTTCTTAAGCTTGCTTGTCAAGCAGACGATCAGATAAGTGCTGGAGATACTTTACTTACCCTTGAGGCAATGAAGATGGAAAACCTCATCAAGGCACAAGTAGATGGTAATATCGCGGAAGTGCATGTTGCTGCTGGCGATAAGGTCGAGAAGGGAACCCTCTTGATAAGTCTATCCTAGATTAATTATACTTTACTCCTTCTTATCCGCTTCCTTAAGATATCGATTTTCAAACCACAACCTGTAAGAATTAGCAGAATTCTGACCGACCATTTTTCTATAATTTCTCTGAGAGATTGCGTATACCTCATAATTGACTTCAGTATTCTTAATGAATGTTGATTTGTTTTTCTCAACATCATTGTAGTACTTCATTGCCTTCTCCTTATTGGTAAACTTTCTGACCAGGATAATCCTAGAGTTTTCTTGTCTATTGAGGTGGAGGTCTGCAAGTTGTAAGCGAGATCCTTTATGGTTTTTTCTATTATAATTAGAAACATCAGATTGGCAATCCATGAAAACTTCATCTTCTGTATCATACACTATAATGGCCATGTAATGGACTTTTTCATTTTCTTCTGTATAGATCTTATCTACTTCTCGCATATCCACTTCCTCGAATGCACTTGAATCACCTTTTAGAAATCGCATGATTTCTCTTGCTCTTGTCTGCTCAGGCGTATTGGGGTAACGAGTTATTACATCTTGGAGTGCACCGATGTAGGCAGCTTCACCGCTGATCTTTCCTTCTACCATGGCTCCTAGTAATCCGAACTTAGGCCTTAATTCATGCTTTTCTCCATATAGATTAACAGATTCTGCAATCATACTCTTAGCCTTTTCATAATTTCCTTGCTCGAATGTCTCGTATACACTATCGTAGTATCTTGACAACGATTTCTTTTCTTCCTCTAAGCCCTTTAAGTAATCAGGATCTCCGAGCGCTTTTCCGAACTTAGTCTTAGGATAATTACTGACTACTTCATTCTTGTATTGATTGGCTTTAGCCGCATTATTAAGATCTAAGTAATCTAGGTGTAGATAATATAGGGCTTCTACTTCTTGCTTAGAACCAGGAAATCTTCTCAGTAGCTCTTCAAGTGTTTCTGCTGATTTTCTATAATTCTCTAGACGATCTCGATACAGTACTCCTAGTGTAAATAGGGCTTTTCTTATTTTCTGATCAGATGCTTCTTTCTTGACCTTAGATTTAGGAAGTCCGTTGATAATTTTCTGAATTTCTTTATCATCTATTGACACCTCTTCTTCTTCCACATCATTTTCATCTTCTCTATCATCACGAGAATCAGTTATAGCTTCTGATCTTCTCCAGTTGTCCTGAAGTCTTCTATCTCCCCATCTATCCTGGAAGAATTCCTCACCTTTTCTTACCTGCTCATCGTTATAGGCAAAAAAGTTGCTACCGATTAAGCTTCTCCTTTTATTTACTTTTACTTTAGAAGTAGGTGTGTTTTCTGGAACCGTTATTGCTTTTTTATTTTCTTCCTGTTCCTTTAGAATCTGTGCAGCATATTCTTCTTGCTGTTCTTTAGGTAGAGCTGCTATTCTCTGTAGTGAATCCTCAGTCATAACTATATTGATGTTCTTAGCTATGTCTGTAAGGCTTGTTGCAAGGTTTTTTACGTCTAGATACCGATCGTCTTCCTTCTGCATGATAGACAAGGTGCTATCGTAATAATTCTTAGCGTCTAGGTAGTTTTCAGCTACATAATCCATCTCTGCGATGCGGTAATAACTTTCCATCTTCAATGGACTATTGTCTAGATTGTAGGCTAGGCTTTCTTTAAAATATTTTTTAGCTGATGGTTCGTCATTTCTTGAAGCGAAAATTTCTCCTAGTACATAGGATATGCGGTCTTGGTATTCTTCGTTTTTATTTTCTTTTCTTATAGAAAGAAGATTAGACTCAGCCTCAGATAGAGATGTTCTTCCAGCATAGAGTTCATTCTTGATCATATTAAGCTCCGCATTGATCTCGAGTTCGTAATCTTTACTCAGTTTTTTAGCAATTTCATAATTGTCCTTAGCAGCACTGAAATTGTTATTCATTTCCATAATCTGAGCAAGAATGTAGGCATATCTAGCTCTAGATTTTTTATCTGGATCTTCTTCTATGGCAAGCTTTAGGTAAGGTACGGCATCGCCATAGTTCTTCTGAGAAATGGCATTATGAGCCTGAGCTGCAGGAATGAGTTTTTTCACGTCGTCCTTGACAGTAGGGTCATTCCACATTCTTCTCAGTAGAAATTCTGCTGATGAAAACCTGTCTCTCTCGATATATGTTTTAGCTAGCCAGAGTGTTCCTTCGTGATACGCCGTGTTCTCGGTTTTTACATTTTCCTCTTTCTTAATCGGACTTGGTTCTTCTTCACTTACTGTTACTACCTTAGGTGTCGGAGGAGGAACATTGTTGTTTTTCTGAGTAGTTGCCGGTGTTGCGGTCTTAGCAGCTGTGGTATCTTTAGGCGTGGTTTTGCGCTTGGTTGTTCTCCTTTTCTTAGAGTTTTTCAGTCTTTCTTTTCGTTTATCCTCTCTTTCTTTCTTTATCCTCTCTCTTTCTTTCTCTTTAGCCTTCTTTTCCTCTTCTTTCTTTTTTCTCTCTTCATCTCTTGCCTTTTCCTTGGCTTTTCTTTCTTCTTCTTTCTTCTTCTGTTCTATTTTTCTTTCTTCCTCTCTTTCTTTCTTTCTATCCTCAGCTGATTTCTTTTTTTTCTTGTAATTTCTAGAGCTTGGATCGTTAGGGTTAAATTCTTTTTCGAAAAATTCGAATGTTTCTTCTGCTGATTCATAATCTTGTTTCAGATACTGTGCAGTACCCATAAGGACATAACAATCGTCTACCCAGTCGCTCACTTCATGAATTGTTGCTACGGTTGTTACTTTTTCTATGGCAATGTCCATATCAGCAGAAATCCCTTTAGCTGTATTGGCATCTCCATACGTATAGACAGGTAGGATTTCATTGTAATTCTCTGTATGATTTTCATCTAAGCCATCGATGGTGGCTTCCATGATCTCATTGGCATTAAAGTATCCGTTATACTTAGCGTTAAGATTGTGGTAGAATTTCTTAAATCCTGATACATCTCCTTTACGCTTGCGCGAAGCACAAGAAGAAAAACTAACCGCCCCTATGACCATTATCAGTGACCATACCATCCATACTTTATAAGAATTTCGACTCATGTAAAATTAATATCGTATTAAGTTAAGTACAGGTTAGTGATTGATTTACAAGAAAACACATATTTGCGAAAGCATAATAAACCATCCATATCGCTACATATACCACTATAATTAACAGAGAATCAACATATTTATTATAAAAATAGCCCAAAATAGACTGTAACATAATTGCTATACTCTGACTATTTAAAATTGCCATTATTGTGCC
>CALIQO010000199.1 GCA_938044055.1 uncultured Saprospiraceae bacterium | reverse complement strand
ACTGGGTATGGCTCCTAATGCAAGCACATTTCCACACTTACCCTATGCTGCAGTAGGGAAGGAACATTTTTTTTATGACTTAGTATACAATCCTGAAAAAACCTTATTTTTGGGTATGGCAGAAGCTTCTGGGGCGTCGATTAAGAATGGTTATGATATGCTCCTATTACAAGCTGAAAAATCCTGGCAGATATGGAACCAAGAATAAAAGAATCCGATCCTGAACCCGAACCGAGGCAGAAGATCGACTTAACCAATACAGAGATTGCTTTCTCTCATAAATCCAATAGTGAATTAAAATCAACGGCGAGGTTGTTTAAATTGATGAATCGACCGTGGCTGGTGAAGTTAGGGAGTTCATTATCATTGTTTGCTGTTAAACTCAGGTTGCCTTTCTTCGAATCTATCGTGAAAAGTACAGTATTCTACCAATTCTGTGGAGGTGAAAACTTGCTAGATTGCCAGACAGCAATCGATAAACTCTACAAGTATGATACCCTTACCATTCTAGATTATGGGGCGGAAGGAAAAACATCTGAAGAAGAAATAGAAGGAGTTGTAGAAGAATCTATTAAGGCGCTAGAACTAGCTGCTTCTAATAATTCTGTACCAGTTATAAGTTGTAAGATTACAGCATTTGCGGATAATGACTTATTGATTAATATTCAGAACGGTAAAGTGCTTTCTGAATCAGAGAAGCAAGCGATGAATAAGTTGTATGAACGTTTATCATCCATCTGCGGAAGAGCCAGTGAACTGGGAGTAGGTGTCTTCATAGATGCAGAGGAGAGTTGGTTACAAGAACCCATCGACGATCTTGTAGTTAAAATGATGGAGAAGTACAACAAGGAAAGGGTAGCCGTATACAATACGTATCAATTGTATCGCCACGATAAGCTAGAACAATTAAAAAAAGATCACCAAGCAGCTATAGCTGGAGGTTATATGCTAGGTGCAAAGCTTGTTCGTGGAGCTTACATGGAAAAAGAAAGAGAAAGAGCCCAAGTTATGGGATACCCTTCTCCTATCCAGCAAGACAAGGAGGCTACAGATAGAGACTTCAACTTAGCAGTTGAGTATGTAGTACAGCATTATGAGTCCATTGCTTCTTGCTGTGCCAGTCACAATGCTGGTTCTAATCTCAAGCAAGCAGAGCTTATAGAGAAAATGGGCATAGATCCAAGACATCCGCATCTTAACTTCTGTCAGCTATATGGTATGAGTGATTTTATCACTTACAATATTTCATCTCAAGGATACAATGTAGCGAAGTATGTTCCTTATGGTCCTGTAAAAGAAGTCATCCCTTACTTAATTCGTAGAGCACAAGAGAATACTTCAGTTACTGGAGAGATGTCACGTGAGTTGAATTTTATTTTGAAAGAGATCAAGAGAAGGGGGATATAATTAGCAATTAGGAATGGATAATTATTAATTTTTTTTTGATGCTTGGCTCGGGCCTCTTCTAAGATTTGGAATTATTTGATCTTTAATTTCATTGTTTTCGTTATTGAAATCAATAACTTTATTAATTCTTGGCAATCTTCTTTGAGAGAATTTCCATTCTCAGAATCTATATAGCCTGTTTCTTTTAATAAGTCTATCCAGTAATCTGCTTCATTGGCTTCTTTTAAGCCTACGTAAAGTTTATGTATGAAGTCTTTTTTAGATTCTGCCATTTCAGCTTCTCTGATCATAACTCCTATCGAAGTACCAGAACGAAGAAGTTGTTTGGAAAGAATGAATTCATTTTTGTGTTCTTGCAGAAATTTGCAACATTTCACGATGCGCTTAGCAAAGAGAAAGCTCTTTTCTTTTACTATATTTTCTTTCATGAAAATAAAAATTAATATTGTTCATTATCTATTACAGTCGTAAATCAGCACATATCATTTTTAATTCCTAATTCCTAATTCCTAATTCCTAATCGATCTCACGCATCTAAAACCGGTATGATTCAGCCCCGTGTCGGGACTGGTTCCCATCCGACGAGCATTGCGGTATCCAGAACAGTAGCTGTCATTGCATAGGAATGATCCTCCTCTTATTACTTTTTCCTGCGCATGTGGATTCAGTGGATTGAATCCAGTGGATGGTCCTTGATTGTTTTTTATAGATGCTTGTTTCTTTCCATAGTAGGTTACATCAAGCCAATCGCTGCACCATTCCCATACATTGCCTGACATATCATAAAGACCATACTGATTAGGAGGAAATGATTTTACAGGTGCCGTTGTGATGAATCCATCTCTTCCACTGTTGTGATCAGGAAAAGACCCTTGCCAGTAATTGGCTTGGGGAGAATCGTCAGATATGGCATCATCGCCCCATGGGTAGATTTTATTTTCTTTTCCACCTCGGGCTGCCCATTCCCACTCGGCTTCGGTGGGTAATCTTTTCCCTGCCCAGGCGGCATAGGCGGCCGCATCTTCCCATGCGATCTGGACAACAGGATGATCCAATTTTTCTTTTATATTAGATTTAGGTCCTTCGGGATTTTTCCACGATGCCCCTATGGTCCACTTCCACCATAAGCTTGGATTGTTCAGAGGGACATAGTGATCGGTTTTATGGAATACGAGTGCACCAGGTTGTAAGAGGCTGTCTGGTGGCTTGGGTGTTCCTGGGGGTAGGGTAGCGGCAATTTTATTCCAATCTATTTCTCGTTCAGCTAT
>CALIQO010000198.1 GCA_938044055.1 uncultured Saprospiraceae bacterium | reverse complement strand
CAGGAAGATCTGTCCATGCCGGAATCTCTGCTATTCTAGATTTCGGTCGTCCTGAAAGTATAGAATTGATGTGTATGATAGACCGGAGGTTTAATAGACACTTCCCGATTAAGGCTGATTACGCAGGATTCACGGTAGATGCCGTAGACGAAGCCTATGTAAGGGTAGAATGGGAGAATATAGATGGAGAAGACAGAGTATTATTGTTATCCGCTAAAGAAGCAAGGAATAAATGAGTACCAAGCAGTTAAGTACTAAGCACCTACTCGGAATTAAGTACATTACTTCAGATGATGCAAAACTTATTTTTAAAACGGCCGATAGTTTTAAAGAAGTTATCAACAGACCCATTAAAAAGGTCCCTTCACTCAGAGATGTAACCATTGCTAACTTGTTTTATGAGAATAGTACAAGAACGAAACTGTCATTTGAGTTAGCAGAAAAGCGCTTGTCTGCGGATGTAATTAATTTCTCAGCAAGCTCTAGTTCAGTAAAGAAAGGAGAAACCTTACTGGATACCGTTAATAACATTCTAAGCATGAAGGTGGATATGGTTGTGATGCGACATCCTGCTCCTGGAGCACATCATTTTTTAGCTCAGCACATCGATGCTAATATTATCAATGCTGGTGATGGTACCCATGAGCATCCGACTCAAGCTTTACTGGATGCCTATTCAATACGTGAAACCATAGGCGATTTACATGGTAAGAAAATCGTGATTATTGGAGACATTACCCACAGTCGAGTAGCTCTAAGTAATATTTTTTGTCTGCAGAAGTTAGGTGCTCGTGTTAAAGTATGTGGACCTCCGACACTGATACCTAAGTATATAAAGAGCCTTGGAGTAGAAGTTGAGTATAACTTGCTTAAAGCACTGAAATGGTGTGATGTAGCTAATATATTACGGATTCAACTTGAAAGACAAGATATAAAATTCATTCCTTCCTTGAGAGAATATGCACTGTATTACGGTGTCAATAAAAAGGTGCTGGATCAAGTAGGAAAAGACATCGTTATAATGCATCCTGGACCGATTAATAGAGGAGTCGAGCTTTCTAGTGATGTAGCAGATTCTGATCAATCCATTATTCTTCAGCAAGTTGAAAACGGAGTTGCTGTAAGAATGGCTGTACTTTATCTGTTAGCAGATAGACGGGGAGATCGTTAAATAATGTTTAATGACCCGCACAAGAAAACTTGTAGAAAGACTTAATCGTTTCGAGGAAGGGATAAGATAATGACCACAATGATAAAAACAACACGATTCTTACTGGTATGTTATGTACTTATACTGAGCAACATTTGCGTAAGCGGACAAGGACACCACATAGAAATTACCATCGATAATTACGAGAATGATACCTTAATTACAGGGTATTATTATGCTGATAGACAGCTGGTTCATGATACCCTATTCAGCGATTCTGGTGTTTTTACGCTAAAAGGGGATGCTCCCTTAAGCCCGGGAATGTACCTCGCGATTACCAAGCCTAAGAATGATTATATCCAGTTTATGGTCAATCAAGAGGATCAAGAATTTTCAATTGAATCAGATTACGAAGATTTAAGGAATCTATCAGCCGATGGCAGTACAGATAACGAAATCTTCTATGACTACTTGTCATACCTAGGAGAGCAGCAGAAGAGGGCTAGCATGCTCAATCAGATGGCTTCAGCTTCTGAAAATGGAGTAGGGGATATGGATGAAATTAAGAAGCAGCAGAGAAAACTTAATGAAGAGGTAGTTGCTTACCAGAATGAACTGGTTGAGAACAACCCTGGTACCATAACAGCTAGATTAATCAAGTCCAACATGGAAATAGAGGTACCAGAATTCGACGTAGAAGATCCTCAAGCCCTTGAGACGAAAAGATATTATTACTATAAGAATCATTTTTTCGACAACATAGATTTATCCGATTCAATCAACCTTCGCACACCTTTTTTTGACAATAGGATTCAGACATACTTAGATAAAATAACTTCTCAGATTCCAGATACTATAATAAAGAGTGTAGATGTGGTGTTGGCTAAAATGGAAAATAATCCACCTGCATTTAAGTTTTATCTCAGTACACTTCTAGGGAAATATGGTAGGAGTAAAGTTGTAGGGATGGATGCCATATATGTACATCTCATTAATACGTATTATGCACAAGGGAAGGCACCGTGGATTACAGAGGAAAATCTTCTAAAATTAATGGACAATGCTAAGAAGATGGCGCCTGCTCTGATCGGTAAAACAGGCATGGATATAAAAACTAGAAAGCAAGATAGTACAATGGTTTCTCTGTATGATATAAATACAGATTACACTGTTCTTTATTTCTTCTCTTATACTTGTGGACATTGTAAGAAGTCTACGCCAGCACTAGTAGATTTCGCCAATAAGTTTAAAGATCAGATTACCGTTATGTCTGTGTGTACCAAGCGAGAAGAAAATAAATGCTGGGAGTACAATGAAGAATATAAGATGGAAAACATCATCAATACTGTAGACCCATTTCAACAATCAAGGTTCGCTGCTAAGTATCATGTAACAGAAACACCTAGAATATATATTCTAGATAAGAACAAGAAAATTCTCATGAAAAACTTTCCTACGGAGGAATTAGAGAACATCATGAACGAAATTATTAAAATAGAAGATCAGAAAAAACTAGACAACGCAGGTTCTAAATAACTTCAACTTATTCTATTTCTCCAGCCAGTTCAGGAACAACTGTAAAATCCTCTTCTTGCTCTACATCATATAAGTAACAACAAGCCGCAACTGCACATATGAATGGTGCAACAATGGCTCCTATCAGAGGAAATAGGAATAGAAGGTAGGCTACAGCTCCTATGGTAGCTGTCGCAAATTTATGCTTGTAAATAAATGGCTGTGCTTCCTTAATCTTCATCTTTTTCTGTTCGAAATAATTATCCATAAAGCCATACCCTATAAAGTAAAATTCTAGAAACAAGAAGATGATGTGTTTCAGAAAACCAAGGAATACAATACTCAATACAGTTGAAATAAGGAACATCAGAATCATTTCATATATATAATTCCTGAAACTTACTTTTATCATCCGTTTCTGAGCACTTATGAATTCATCCTTCGTAGGTTGTATGTCCGTACCTTCAAGGATGTTTAAAGTTTTAACCGAGAAAAAGAAAATGAACATTTCTAGAATAATGAGAAGAATGTACTTACTGAATCCATCATAGAAAACATGGTTTCCGAGGCTTGCAAGACCCATGGTACTTTCAGCATCTTCATTTCCGAAATAGGCCGAAAAACCTTCGTAGACATTGTTGA
>CALIQO010000197.1 GCA_938044055.1 uncultured Saprospiraceae bacterium | reverse complement strand
AATAAAGAATTGCTCAATTACCTCTCCGTCCCTGGAGAATATGAAGCATGTATACCCTATAATTCAAACACAGATAAAGCCTGGGCCATATGAGTAATTTACAAGGAAAAGGGAAGGCATCTGTAACATATGACGCCATTGTCATAGGCTCTGGTATAAGTGGTGGGTTCGCAGCTATGGAACTGTGCAAAAAAGGGATAAAAACGCTCGTCCTAGAAAGAGGTCGAGATGTAAAGCATGGCGAGTATCCTACAGCCAACCTTGACAATTGGGAGCTTCCTCATAACAACCGGGTTACCCAAGAAGAAATAGTACAACATTATTTTAAGCAGAATAGATTAAACTGGTGGGTCAACCAAGACAACTTGCACTGGATCAATAAAGACGATGAATATCCTTACGATGAAGATCAGCGATTCGATTGGATCAGAGGCCACCATGTAGGCGGCAGGTCTCTCATGTGGGGGAGACATTGTTACAGATGGAGTGATATTGATTTCGAAGCCAATGCTCGAGAAGGTATTGCTGTCGACTGGCCAATAAGATATAAAGACATCGCTCCATGGTATGATTATGCTGAAACTATTGTAGGCGTAAGTGGCATGAAAGAAGGCCTCAAGCAAGTACCCGATGGGAAGTTCTTAAAACCATTTGGCTTGAACTGTGCAGAGCAAAGTATGCGGGAAAATGTGTTAAAGAAATTCCCTGGGCGTTTAGTTACTCAAGGTCGCGTGGCCAACCTGTCAGAATACAAGCCAGGTATACATACAGGAATACGAGGCAAGTGTCAGACCAGAGATCGCTGCTGGAGAGGATGTCCATACGGAGCCTATTTTTCCAGCCAGTCTGTTACACTGCCTACGGCAGAAGAAACAGGATTGATGTCACTGAGACCACACTCCATCGTTTCAGAAATCATTTACGATAAAGAAAGCAATAAAGCAAGCGGAGTCCGGGTCGTGGATGCACAATCTGGTGAGATTCTTGAATTTTATGCTAAGATTATTTTCTGCAATGCAAGTACCATCGGATCTACATCCATCTTGCTTAATAGTCGATCAGATAGATTTCCAGATGGAATGGGCAACGATAGTGGAGAACTCGGACACAACATGATGGATCATCATTATGGCATGGGTGTTTCTGGAACGCTAGAAGGATATGAGGATACTTATTATAAAGGAAGAAGACCTGGAGGTTTTTATATTCCTCGATTTAGAAACATCGATAAGCAATCTAGAGTAAAAGATTATGTAAGAGGTTTCGGATACCAGGGATCGGCAGCAAGAGGTAAAGGCAGATTCGATGGACCGATTGGAGAAGCTTTTAAAGAAGCGCTGTTACAAGCTGGAGACTACAGAATACGGATCACTTGCTTCGGAGAGATACTCCCCTATCACGAGAACAAGATGTATCTAAAACACGACAAGCTAGACAAGCATGGCATGCCGACCATAGCATTCGATGCATCATTGAAAGCAAACGAAAAAAGTATGCGAGAGGATGGAGTCAATTGCGGCTTAGAAATGCTAGAAGCGGCAGGGTGTAAAGATCTTAATTCTTACAATGCAGAAACAGCGCCTGGTGCTTGTATTCATGAGATGGGAACTGCCCGTATGGGTAGAGATCCGAAAACTTCCGTTCTTAATAAGTGGAATCAGATCCATGCGGTGCAGAATGTTTTTGTTACCGACGGTGCTTGTATGACCAGTGCCGGAACCCAGAACCCGTCTATTACCTATATGGCCCTGACGGCAAGGGCGGTAGATCATGCTTATACTTTATTGAATAATGGTGAATTGTAGATATAGTAACTTAACAAAATGACAATTGTGCCCCTTGATGGTCTTGCGGTGTGGAAAGGCCATAGTGCAAATTTTATTTAAAAAAGCTTTTGGATAGATTACAGCTCTTGAGGAACTGAGAGATTCGTTTCTAAAAAAGCATAACGGTAAAACCCCTCCAGCTCCCTTTGAATATGGGGACAGAATAATGGAGGAATATACCTCGAAGGGATAACTACATTATTTTTACTCAAAGTTCGGTCTTCTTTTATAGAAAAATTACTTTTGTATCCTTTCTTCATTACAAGACTACAAGACTCTGTATGAGTAAAATTAAATGGATCAGAAAATTTAAGTACTTAGTTCTTAAGTATCATTTATTCAATTGGGTACCCAGTCATAAGTTATCCTTCATGGCTCATACTAAGTTGCTAACACAATGGATTTCTGAGAACAAAGCAACTTACTTAACTTCTTTTCCAGACAAACATATCGATTTAGGAAAACGCACAGAGATATATAAGTGCTTGATTGAAAAAGAATTGAATGAAGATGCTTTTGACTATTTAGAATTTGGAGTATCGAAGGGTCGATCCTTCCGATGGTGGACAGAAAACATCAAGAACCCAGACACATCGTTTTATGGGTTTGATACATTTACTGGGCTTCCAGAAGACTGGGGTCATTTCAAGAAAGGAGACATGTCAAGTGGTGATCACCCACCTGTGATCGAGGATTCTAGACACACCTTTTTCCAAGGCATTTTTCAGGACACCTTGGTTAAGTTTCTCAAGGACCATGACCTTAACAGGCGATTGGTTATCCATCTAGACGCGGACCTTTATTCCTCTACCCTATATGTGTTGACGACAATGGCTCCATATTTTAAACCTGGGGACATTTTAATTTTCGATGAATTCAATGTTCCCATGCATGAGTTCAAGGCTTTCCATGAGTGGTCGTCTTCCTTTTACATTCAGTATGAGCTACTGGCAGAGGTTAATAATTACTATCAGTTGGCAATGAAGATTAAGTAGGTTTCAAGGATTGCTTTCGCAAATGGAATTATTTTAATTTTGAATATTTCCAGAATCATAACCCTAGGCCGGTCCTTTAATTAATAATAACAAATATCTTCCCTTCTCCTTAATGACTTTAATAATTGTGCCCCTTGAGAGGCTTCTGGGGTGGAAATTTCATGCTGTAAATTTAATTTAAAAATCTTATCGGATCGATTACTACTCTGGAACAACTCAGTCATTCCGATCTTAGAAAGTAGAAGCAACCTAATCACAATATCCCCCGTTCGGGTGGTGGATGGTGATCTAGAAATAAATCATGTTTGTTGTATTAATACAAGACATCATGAAATCATCTATTTTAACTTTATTAATCCTTGCTCCATTTTTTCTTATTGCACAGAATGTAGGCGTTAATGACGATGGATCAAGTCCAGATACGGATACTCAGCTTCACGTAAAAACAACTTCCAATGTTTATGGTATCAAACTGAGTCAATTCAGCAGTACTGCTGTTCCCAAGTACGGCATTTTTTCAGACAATAATGTGACTGGAACAGCGACGCATTTCGGACTATTCACTAAACTTACGGGTTCTGGTTCTGGTGATCAACACGGAAGCTACATCCAAGTCTCTGGAAATGGAGATGCTACCCATATAGGTCAAGACATCTTAGTTTCTGGAGGAGGTATAGGAGAACACATCGGTAGTAGAAATCGACTCTTAGGCACAGGAACGGGG
>CALIQO010000196.1 GCA_938044055.1 uncultured Saprospiraceae bacterium | reverse complement strand
CCGTGCGGTTCACACATGGTTTCTTTCCTAACTCGGTATCCACC
This sequence comes from uncultured Saprospiraceae bacterium, assembly GCA_938044055.1. Taxonomy (GTDB): domain Bacteria; phylum Bacteroidota; class Bacteroidia; order Chitinophagales; family Saprospiraceae; genus JABDLO01. The sequence goes on along the minus strand of CALIQO010000196.1, from coordinate 10,978 downwards.
TCGTTTCCTCCTTCGTCAGACCGGCCAGTCACCCGCCACCAAACCTGGCGGAAGGGAGGCCTATCGTTAACGAAAGATACGGAAGCCTAAAAGGATTGCGGATCTTGAGTGGTTTATTCCAAAAAGAATCATTAAAATTTCTATGCTTAAGAAGAATGTTCATATGTACAACTAGTCACTGATAGTTGATATTCATATCATAAAACCTTTCTTGCGTGGAAAACCAGGCTCTGGGGTCTTTACGCCATTCTACAAGCTTCCGGATCCTTGCGTCGGACCGGTCAGTCCTACAAAAACTTCATATGAATGAAATATATCTTATGAATCGACAACAAGGGACTAAATTGGTTAGGCTGATATTATATAGAGTACCTTTACTCAGATGAATGCAATTAATAAAATTGTTAGAATATAATATGCATGATTACATTAACTAGTGAATTTCTTCAAACAGCCTCTTAGCTTGATCTGCATAAGCATGGCTAGCATTGTTCATAATAGGCTCTAAAGAATGAGCAGCATCATGCAGGTTCTTTTTCATAAGGCATAGAGACATGAACCACTGAGCGTGAGACTTCCATTCATTATCTTCTAGTGTAAAAGGCAGAAATACCTTATGTGCTTCAGCATACCGTTGATCTCCCATAATCGATTGTCCCAAATAAAACTGTGCTTCTTGGGTAAACAATGAATCAGGTAGGTCTAAAAAAGACTCTTCAGCTTCTTTATATTTCTTTTCCGCGAATAACTGATACTGATTAGGAAAAATATCCATCGATTTATTTTCGACAGAAGCTGGCATCGGCTTATAATAATTGGTAAATACATCATCTGGATTATCCTTGCATGCTAGGATAGATATAGCAATCCAAATGAAGAAGGTCACATACATAGCGAATTGACGTTTCATATTGTATATTTTATATAATTACTATTCCTGTCATCTCTTCAGGAATTTCGACACCCATCAGGCTCAGCAATGAAGGTGCAATATCAGCAAGCTTGCCATCTCTAACAGCTTGACCTGGAGCGTTTCTTAAAAACACAGGAACCATATTAGTCGTATGCGCCGTATGTGGCGTACCATCCTCGTTAACCATTATATCCGCATTGCCGTGATCGGCTATGATGATTACACCATAATCTTGCTTGTCTAATTCTTCATTAAGTTTAACTAGACACTTATCGACTGTTTCTACAGCTAGGCGAGCTGCCTTAAAATCTCCAGTATGTCCGACCATATCGGCATTGGCATAATTAATACATATAAAATCAGGAGATTTATCTTGTACATGCTTAATCAGGGCATCTGTAACTTCATACGCACTCATCTCTGGTTGCAAATCATAGGTAGCAACATTAGGAGATTTTACCAAAATACGTTCTTCTCCTGGAAATGGTTCTTCCCTACCACCAGAGAAAAAGAAAGTTACATGTGGGTATTTTTCCGTTTCAGCGATTCTTACTTGAGTCAAACCAGCCTTACTTAAAACCTCGCCTATTGTCATTTTCAAGTCATCCTTTCTAAAAAGTACATGTACTCCATCAAAGGCTTTACTGTATTCAGTCATAGTACTATAGAATAAACGATAGGTAAACATCTTATATTCTGGAAAATCATTCTGAGTAAGCGCTATGGTTAGCTGCCGAGGTCTGTCTGTACGGAAATTAAAAAACAAGACAGGATCATCTTCTTTAATTACACCTTCTTCATCTGCAATAATAGCTGGCATGAATTCATCTGTAATTCCGTCTTTATAATAAGCTTCTATTGTAGCCTTAAGATCAGAAGATGGTTCACCTAAGCCTTTCGTAATAAGGTCATAAGCTTTTTTAATTCTTTCCCATCTGTTGTCTCGATCCATAGCATAAAACCTGCCTATGCATGTGGCTATTTTAGTATCGTATTCAGCCGTCTTTTCTAAGAAGTAATCTAGATACTTAAGTCCACCATCAGGCGCCGTATCTCTCCCATCGAGGAAAGCATGGACCCGAGACTCCAAGCCATGATTATGAATCAATCGACACAATTCTATTAAGTGATCTATGTGAGAATGTACGCCACCATCAGAAAATAAACCCATAAGGTGTATAGGTCGATTCTTCTCTTTTGCATATGCAATAAGATCTTGAAACACAGGATTACTATCCATTTTCTGATCTCTTATGGCTTTATTGATCTTGGCAAAATCTTGATATACCACCCTACCCGCTCCTATATTTAGATGACCCACTTCAGAATTTCCCATCTGTCCCCCTGGCAAGCCTACTTCTTCTCCATAGGTCACAAGTTCAGCATGTGAAACCTCATCATATAGCTTATCTACATAGGGAGTATGCGCTGCACTTATTGCTGATGCCTTTTTACGCTTTCCATGTCCCCAACCATCTAGGATGATAAGGGCTGCTTTTCTTGTTTTCATAGCTTGATTTTGATACCGCAAAAATACTATTAATACCGATCACTATCTTGATAATAATAAATTATCTATCACTATATTCTATTCATATTAATAATTATCGTATGTATATTCTTTTATATATCAATTAGTTTTTATTTATCTGCCTTAATTATTGCATAATTTTCAGAAATCCTGAACCTTATGGGAAATAAAAATCGTTCTATGGTTAAACGAACAATTATTATGAGGTACATAACCTTGATATGCCTGTTATTTCTCACAACTACTCTTATGGGTCAGAGTAAAGAGAAAGTTTTCTTTAAAGCCATAGCAGAAAATGATATAGAAACAATTACCAATCTTATCGGTAAGCGGGTTGAACTGTGTCTTCTAGATGAGCAAGATATGTATAGCAAGAGAGAAGCCCTTAACATTGTAAAAAAATGGTTGGAAGAAGCTAAACCATCTTCTTTCTCTGAATTACACGGAGGTGAATCAAAAGACGAAAAGACTTATTATAAGGTAGCCAAGTTGATTACATCTCAAGGAAATTATAGAGTCTTCGTCCTGATTGATAGTTCCACTCCAGACGGGACCATTAAAAAGATTCAGATAGATGCCTTCTGATTAGAAATCATCATTTAGAACCCCCATCCCAAATAATGCATAATCATACTTTACTGGATCCTGTGGGTCCAGTATCCTCAATTTTTCAGTAAGCTCAACTACTGACTTCCAGTCTGTCTTATCACGGGTAAGCAAGCCAAGGCTTCTGGCAACTCTATATACGTGTATGTCTAAGGGTATCATCAATACTGAAGGACTCATTTTATCCCATATACCAAAGTCAACACCTCCTGCATCTTTTCGGACCATCCATCTTAAAAACATGTTGATGCGCTTGCAAGACGAATTTTTAGCCGCTTGTGCTACATGCTTACCCGTGCGGGGTAAGAAGAATGGGCAAGATCTGAAAAACTTATTCAATTGTGAGATACCTTCATAGATCGATGACGGTTGCCCCGATTCAGAAATAAACAATTGTTCTAGACTCTCATACCTAGTGTAATACTCATGAAAAAAATGAATAAAACACAATGCGTCATCCCCATTAAAAGTTCTGTGTTTAAAATCTCGAAACGGGGCTAAATCCTTTTCTCGGTGATTCATAATGAACTCGTATGGAGCATTGTCCATAAGGTCACATAATTGATTCGCTTTATTGATGATCGTTTTTCTCTGTCCCCAGGAAAGCATAGCTGTCCAGAAACCAGAAATTTCTATATCTCTAAAATCACTGAATTTGTGTGGAATAGACACAGGATCTAAGTCTATAAACGAAGTCTGATTATAAGAAATATACTTATGCTCGAGAAGTCCTTTTACTTCATCGATGTCCATTATTAATCAAGGGTCTGCTTGATCTCTATTACTTCGTATGCTTCTATCATATCCCCTATCTTGATATCATTGAAATTCTTGATAGTAAGACCACATTCTAGTCCTGACTTAACTTCCTTCGCATCTTCCTTAAATCGCTTAAGAGTGCTTAACTCAGCAACAACTCCTTCCTTGATAGGATAGACGACTATGCCATCTCGGATAAGGCGTATAAATGAGTTTCTTGAGATTTTTCCTTCTTGCACATAACATCCCGCAACCGTTCCAACCTTACTGATCTTATACGTTTCTCTTACTTCTACCTGTGCCGTAATACTTTCTTCCTTAGTAGGTTCTAGCATTCCTTCTATCGCTGATTTTATCTCATCGATTGCCTCGTATATTATAGAATACGTTTTGATCTGTACGCCTTCTTTCTCCGCAATGTTTCTAGCACCAGCAGAAGGTCTTACTTGGAAACCAATGATTATCGCATCTGAAGCTGAAGCTAAAAGTACATCTGACTCTGCAATGGCTCCTACCGCTTTATGGATAACATTGACCTGAACCGTTTCAATCGATAACTTAATAAGGGAATCTGATAATGCTTCTACAGAACCATCCACATCACCCTTAACAATTAAGTTCAATTCTTTAAACGTTCCAAGTGCCAGTCTTCTTCCGATCTCATCGAGACTGATTCTTTTACTTGCTCTTGTCGTCTGTTCTCTTTCTATCTGGGCACGCTTACCTGCTATCTGCCTAGCTTCTTGGTCAGAGTCAAATATCTTAAATTTCTCACCCGCTTGTGGCGCACCATTAAGACCCAGGACCATAACTGGGGACGAAGGTCCTGCCTCTTTCAATTTCTTTCCACGCTCGTTAAACATTGCCTTGACCCTACCACTATGTGAGCCTGCTACTAAGATGTCTCCTATCTTAAGTGTTCCTGTCTGCACAAGCATCTTAGTAAGATAACCTCTTCCTTTATCGAGAGACGCTTCCACTACGGTTCCTATTGCTTTTCTATCTGGATTGGCTTTTAGTTCTAGTACTTCTGCTTCAAGCAAAACTTTCTCTAATAAGAGATCGATATTAAGACCTGTTTTAGCAGAGATATCTTGAGACTGGAATTGTCCACCCCATTCTTCTACTAGAAGATTCATAGAAGCAAGCTCTTGCTTGATTCTTTCAGGTGCAGCTCCTTCCTTATCTATCTTGTTTATTGCAAAAACAAGAGGAACCCCAGCAGCTTGCGCATGGCTTATAGCTTCCTTAGTCTGTGGCATGATGTTGTCATCTGCCGCAATTATAATAATTACAATATCTGTCACTTTAGCTCCTCTGGCCCTCATCGCTGTAAATGCTTCATGACCTGGAGTATCTAAAAAAGTGATTTTTTTCTTGTCTGGACCTACTTTTACTTCGTAAGCACCAACGTGCTGGGTGATACCACCGGCTTCTCCTGCTGCTACATCTGTTTCACGGATGTAATCCAGTAATGAAGTCTTACCGTGATCGACGTGTCCCATAACCGTTACAATCGGCGCTCTAGGCTTAAGATCTGCAGGATCATCAATGATCTCTTCTACTACATCTTCTTCTGCCTCAGCATCAATAAATTCTACCTCATGACCAAACTCTGTTACTAGAAGTTCAATAACTTCTGCATCTAGTCTCTGGTTAATAGAAACGATTACACCCATGTTCATACAGGTTGTAATGACATCTGTTACTGGTACATCTAGAAGGCTGGCAAGTTCACTTACTGAGACAAACTCAGTTAATTTGATTTTAGTCTCCTTGTTTTCAAGATCCAGGATTTCCTGCTTCTCTCTTTTAACTTCTCTATTATCTCTACGGATTTTCTGACGCTTATTCTTTCCACCTCCAGAAAGTCTAGCCATAGTAGCCTTGATCTTATCGTCGATTTCCTTCTGAGTAACCTCTTTTACTTCATCCTTGTTTCTTCTATTCTTACCTTTGTTACCAGCATAATTAGCAGTATTGATCTTCTTTCTTTTTCTTTTTCTTTTGCCTGGAGCAGTACCGCTATTATTTCCACCTGCTCTCTGACCTGCTGGCTTCTCTTCTTTTTTCTTTTTAGGTTTTTCTAACTTATTGGCATCGATCTTTCCTAAAATCTTAAGCCCTTGAAGTTGAGGGGTTTTAGCCCTCATAAGCTCTTCTGGCGGTTTAGCTTGACCGCCTTTAGGTTTTACAACAACTGCTTCCTTAGGAGGTGCTGTTTCTTCTTTCTTAGCAGCTGGTTGTACTTTCTCTATTTTTTTCTCTTCTTTCTTAGGTTCTTCTGATGGCTTCTTTTTTTCTTCCAGATCTATCTTACCTATAACCTTAAGTTTAGGTGAATCTGCCTTGGCTTCTACAACCTCTTCCACTATAGGAGTTTTTTCCTCAGGAGTAGGAGTAGGTGTAGGTGTAGGAGTCGGCGCAGGGGCCGGTTCTTCCTTCTTAGGTGTAGGTTTCTCAACAACAACAGGAACTTCTTCTTCTACTTTCGCAGGCCTATTGGTACCTATGACCAACTGATCAGCCTGTTCCTTGACATGCATAGAGTTGCTAAATTCCTTTAACAATTCGTCGTGCATCTCATCAGAAACCTTGGAAGTAGGCTTATTGTCTATTTCAAAGCCCTTTTCCATGAGGAATTCTACAATAGTAGAAGTACCTACGTTAAGTTCTTTTGCAATTTTTACTAGTCTGGTTGCCATTAAGCAATTTTAAATTTCACAATATGTGTTAATAAGCGACAATAAATCGTTCGCTAGTCATTTTCGAATTCTGATTCAAGGACAGTAATTACATCCTTAATCGTTTCTTCTTCAAGATCCGTTCTTCTTATCAGTTCTTCCATACTTAAGTCGAGTACTGACCTTGCTGTATCACATCCTATATTCTTGAATGCGTCAATGATCCACTCTTCTATTTCATCTGAGAATTCGTCTAAATCTACATCTTCTATTTCTAACTCGTCATTCTCTCTGTAAACGTCGATTTCATATCCTGTCAACTTACTCGCAAGCTTGATATTACTACCACCTTTACCGATAGCCATCGATACTTGGTCTGGTTTTAAGAAAACTGCTGCCTTCATCTTCTCATCATCAAGTTGGATATTAGAAACCTTCGCAGGAGTCAGTGATCGCTGGATAAATAGAATATTGTTGGCTGTATAATTGACTATATCTATATTTTCATTCTTAAGCTCTCTTACTATCCCGTGTATACGAGATCCTTTCATACCTACACAAGCTCCAACTGGATCGATACGGTCATCGTAAGATTCCACAGCAACTTTAGCTCTTTCTCCTGGTATACGTACGATTTTCTTAACTGTAATTAAACCATCTTCTATCTCAGGAACTTCTTGCTCAAGCAGTTTCTCTAAGAAAATAGAGTCGGTTCTAGATAATAGGATACTCGGTGAGTTGTTTCTCATTTCAACCCGCTTTATTACTGCTCTTACCATATCTCCCTTACGGAAAAAATCCCCTCTGATCATTTCATTTCTAGGAAGGACAAGCTCATTACCCGTAACATCATCTATAACCAACATCTCTCTTTTCAAGATCTGGCTGATTTCTCCGAGAACAATTTCTCCGACTCTATCCATATATCTCTTATAGATCTCATCTTTTTCTAGATCCATAATCCTTGAGATTAAGGTCTGTCTCGCAGCCATTATAGACCTCCTACCGAAATCCTCTAAGAAAAGTTGCTCGTAACATTCTTCTCCTACTTCATAATCCTCATCTATAGATAAGGCTTCAGAATTAGATATCTGACTCGCTTCATCCGCTACCTCACCATCAGGAACAATTTCTCTTACTCTCCACATCTCAAGATCACCATTCTGAGTATTGACGATGACATCAAAGTTTTCATCAGATCCATACTTTTTTCTAATTAGTGTTCTGAAGACATCCTCTAGAACACGTACCATAGTAGGTCTATCGATGTTTTTTCCAGCTTTGAATTCCGAAAATGATTCTACTAAATTCATTTCTATATGATTAAAAACTTACTTTAATTTTTGCCTTTTCAATATCTGTAAAAACAACCTTAGCTTCTTTCTCTACATTTACTTTTTTCTTCCTTCCTTCGAGTCTTTCTCTTACAGTCCAGGTTATTTTAATATGTTCATCTGTCACTTCTTCAAGTGTACCAGAATACTTTTCTCCAGTTACAGTCTTCACGTCTATCTTTCTTCCCTCATTTTTCTTAAACTGCCTATTAAGAAGCAATGGTCTTCCTACCCCTGCAGAGGAAACCTCCAATGTGTATTTTTCTCCAAACCACTTCTTATCATCCAGCACTTCTTCAAGTCCTCTACTCAGTTGCTTGCATACAGAATAGCTCACATGCTCATCGCTATCAAGATATACTTCGATCTTGGTATTACCGATGATAACTTCTACAAGATAACAATCAGTTAGCTCTTTTTCTTTTAAGATCTCTTTTACTAGATCGGATACTTTTTCTACGTCCACTTCATTAAGCTATTGTAATAAAAAAAGGGAACTCTCGTTCCCTCCTTAGTCCTTTTCCGGCTGCAAAGATAATAAATACCTTCAGATTATCAATTATATACGATGAAGTGATTTAAAAACATAATATAAATCTCTATACACCTTATTGAATATCTACCACTTCAATAAGTTCTAGTTCTATCTGCTTAAGATCAAGGTTCACTTCTAGCACTTTAACCTTAACATGCTGTCCCATCTTAATTTTCTGTCCAGATCTTTTTCCTTCTGCCCATAATCTAGACTCAGGAATAACATATGGTTCATCCATCTGAGCAAAACTTACCATTCCTTCAGCATGGGATGGTTCCATTAAGATAAATAGTCCACGATCAATAATCCCGGATACATATCCAGAAAACTCTTCTCCTTCTCTACCCATCATGTACTCTACTTGCTTATACTTGATAGAGGCTCTCTCTGCTTCCGTTGCCTTTCTTTCTTGACTAGATATGTGGTTACACTTGATCTCCAGGTCTTCCTTCTTTACACGTGTCTCTTGCGTAAGATTATCGAACAATATTCTATGAACCAGCACATCAGCGTATCTCCTTATCGGAGAGGTAAAATGAGAATAATAATCAAATGCTAGACCGTAGTGACCTATGTTGTCCGTCGTATATATGGCTTTAGCCATTGTTCTTATGGCCAGTGGTTCAAGCAATTTAACCAGTGGATTTTCTTCTGCCATTTCAGACATAGCATTTAGCGACTTAGCTACATTCTTAGGTGTATCAACTTTTATATCTATTCCTAGCTCGCGGGCAAATGCAGCAAAATCTGCCAATCTATCTGGATCTGGTACATCATGCACCCGGTATACGAAAGGAATTTCTGCCTTGCTCTTTTTAGCAATATACTGGGCGACAACCCTATTTGCGAGAAGCATAAAATCCTCTACCAGCATATGTGCATCCTTCCTTTCTTTAGAATGAACCGCAATAGGCTTAGCTTGATCATCTAGTTCGAAGTAGACTTCTTTCGACTCGAAAGCTATCGAACCATACTTATATCTTTTCTTTCTTAACCTATGGGCAAGACGATTCAGATCCAACAACTCTTTAGAAAACGGACCATTACTCCCCTCCAAGATCTCCTGTGCTTCCTCATAGGTGAATCGCTTATCGGAATGAATAACACTTCTTCCTATCCACTTATCCATAACTCTAAAATCCTTATTGAACTTAATCGCAACGGTAAATACCAGCTTGTCTTCCTCTGGGTTAAGCGAACATAAATCATTAGATAAAACTTCAGGCAACATAGGAATTACACGATCCACCAGATATACTGAAGTCGATCTATCAAAAGCTTCCTTATCGAGCGCTGTACCTTTCTTCATATAATGGGTAACATCCGCTATGTGGACACCCACTTCCATACTCCCATCTTCAAAGTACTCTACTGAAAGAGCGTCGTCGAAATCCTTAGCAGTCAATGGATCAATTGTAAATGTGGCTACTCCTCTGAAATCCCTTCTTTTATTGATCTCTTCCTCCGTTATGGTATGAGATATTTTCTCGCATTCTGCTATTACTTCTGGTGGGAATCCGATTTCAAATCCAGTGGAAAACACAATGGACTGCATCGCAATGTCATTCTCTGAAGCTTCCTCTAGAACCTTCGATATCTTACCCCATATGGCCTTATTCTGGTTTACGCCCCAGTCGGTTATATCTGCAACAACATATGCATTGTCTTCTACATCACCGAGATCTCGTATGGCAATGTGGACTTCAGGAAATTTCTTCTCTGATATAGGGAGTACAGAACCATACTTAGGAAAGATTTTTAATTTGCCTAGAACTTGTGTTGTCTTCCGCTGGATTATCTTAGTAATCTTTCCTTCGGGCTTTCTTCTACCAGATACCATAGGCACTGTTACTTGAACGGTATCCCCATCATAGGCTCCCATTGTAAACTTAGCAGGCACATATATATCTACTTCGGAATCTGGGGTAATGATGTAAGCTGCTCCAGAACGGATGAGATCTACGCGTCCTTCTAGTTTCTTAACAGGTATAGAAGTATTCTTGGTGTTAAGATTTTTTATATCCCACTTAAACTTGTCATCCGCAATCTTGTAAAGTACACCTTCTTGTTCTAATTGTTCGAGGGCATGATGCACAGCATCTTTAGAAGCATTAAGTTTTAATTTCCTTATTAGCTGCTTAGCATTGTACCTCTTATTAGGCTTGGAGCTGAGAAATGAAATTATTATTTTCTTCAGCTGGGCAGAAGAAGTCTTTCCTCCTCTACCTTTCTTTTTCTTAGTCATTTAAATAATTGATTTGTTCCAGCTTCGACCATTCGTTATATGAAATTTCTCTCGAAGTTACTTGGCCGTCCAATTAGGATTGTCCGGTAATAATATGAAAATGTTCACAATCCATCTAGCTTATGCTATCCTATGGCTTGTGTCATCAGGGTCTTTACTGGTAATTTTGATTTTTTAATTTATTGGTTTTTCTGAAAATGGAATCATATAAGAAAGTCCATTTATCATGTATATACCCCTGTATAATGAATACAAAGATAGTCTCATATTCTTAAAACCTAGATTAAATGAAATTAATTCCTCAAAATAAAAAGAGATTTTTAGTTGTATAACTAAATTTATAGTTATACATTTACATTTATAGTTGAATA
>CALIQO010000195.1 GCA_938044055.1 uncultured Saprospiraceae bacterium | reverse complement strand
GGGTCAGTATCAATTTATAGACCTCCCTGTAGGGATTTATTATATTAAAGTCCTTCCAGAAGAATTTCAATTTACTTTATCAGATATTGGAGAGGAAGACAGAGATAGTGATATTACAGAAGATAATGGTCCCGGTACAAGTACTATATTCGTCTTGAATGATGGAGGGGTTTCAAACCTTGATGCTGGGCTTATCCCATCAGTAGGAATTATTGCGGGTATTGTCTGGGAAGATCTCGATGAAGATGGGTTGCTAGAAAATGGGGAAAATAGACTAGAAAACGTAACCTTAGTCTTGTATAATGATCAAGATGAAGAAATAAGTAGTACAACATCTATGGAGGATGGCAGCTATTCCTTTAATGATGTCCCGATCGGTGATTATTATGTTGCCTTAGAGATAGAAGGATATTCCCCTACTTTATCAGACCAAGGCAGTAATGAAGAGATCGATAGCGATATTACAGAAGAACAGGGATTATTGACAACATCGATATTCATACTTACTACGGACGGAGTCGGTGGATTGAATGCAGGATTGATTCGGTTGTCAGGATTCATTTCTGGAATAGCGTGGGAAGACAGCAATGAAGATGGTATTTTTTCTTCAAGTGAAAATAATCTAGGAGGTGTCGTTGTTGAATTGTACAACGATCAAGACGAATTGATTGCATCTACTGAAACTTCAGAAAGCACCGCTGACTTAGGAAAGTATCTATTTACCGATATACCTACAGGGAATTACTATGTTAAGTTCATAGAATCAATGTTTGACTTCACAACTCCGAACGTAGGAGATGACACCTCAGACAGCGATGTGACAGAAGATAATGGTGATGGTACTACAGCAACATTTATGCTCACTGAGTCTGGTGTTCAAGATTTAAGTGCTGGCTTAATAAGGAAGACAGCAGCTATTTCAGGAGTTATCTGGAATGATTTCGATGAGGATGGTATAAGGTCAGACGGAGAAGTTGGGGTAGGTGAGGTTACTGTAGAATTATACGATGCAGATGGCAATCTACAATCAAGTCAGGAACTGAGTGGTGGAGAAAACGGCAATATCTCATACCTATTCGAGGATGTTCCACTAGGAGTGTATTACGTTATTTTCGTTGCACCAGGGTATAATTTCACTATTTCCGATCAAGGACTTGATACGGATGATAGCGATGTTACAGGTGCTAATGGAGTGGGATCAACCGACCGTTTTACGCTAGAAGAAGGCGGAATTCAGAATCTAGATGCAGGCTTAATCGAAATTGAATCGGCAGTATCCGGGATCGTCTGGGAAGATGAAAACGAAGATGGTATACGTCAACCTTCTGAAAGAGGTATAGATGGTATGATTGTTAAGTTATTTAATTCGGAAGACGTCGAAATAGCCTCAACAGATTCTGGAAGCAATGGAGAACGAGGGGCTTACTTTTTTAACAATCTGCCACTGGGAGATTACTACGTACAGTTTCTTACCCAGGATTATAATTTCACTATTCCTGATATAGGGGATGATACTACCGATAGCGATGTAACAGAAAGCAACGGTCAAGGTACAACAGATATCTTTACACTGGATGACGCTGGCGTGTCTACAATTGATGCAGGACTCATTAAGAAAAAGGCTGATATCTCTGGCGTGGTGTGGATAGATGAAAATGCAGATGGAATCAGACAGGATGAACCAGGACTAAGTGTAGTAGTTAATCTATATACTGCTGCTGGAAACCTTGTTGACATGACCACATCAAGTTCTGATGGAGTATATCTGTTTGAAGACATAAGCGTAGGTCCATATTATGTAGAATTCATTGTTGAAGATTTAGAATTTACGACGGCTGATGCAGGGGATGATACTTTAGATAGTGATGTAACGAATGAAAATGGTGCTGGTACTACAGCTGTTTTTATACTTTCAGAAGGAGGTGTAGAGAACATCGATGCAGGAGTCTTAGAGGAAGATGTAATGACTTTCTCAATTTCTGGAATTGTATGGGAAGATAGTGATGAAGATGGCATAAGACAGGCGACTGAAAATGGTATTGCCGATATTAACGTAAAGCTTTTTAATGAAGCGGGTGTAGAACAAGAAGAAACTACGACGGATAGTGATGGCATGTATATTTTTCCTGCTTACGCAAATGGAAATTATTATATAGAATTCATCTTTGATACAGAGAATTATACGTTATCTCAAGCAGATCAAGGAAGCGATGATACAATTGATAGCGATGTTACGGATGGGAATGGCGCATTTACGACCGACTTGATAACCATAATGGACAGTGATGTAACTAGCATAGATGCAGGATTGATTCCTGAACAAACATCCTTTCTGATCTCAGGCATTGTCTGGGAAGACGTCTTCATGAATGATATCAATGATCCTGGAGAAGGCCTCATTGATGGTATAGTTGTAGAGTTATTTCTCTTAGATGGAACATTATTAGCCACTACATCTACAGCAGATATTAATGGTATATCAGGTAGTTATCAATTTGAAAACCTAGATCCGGGAGATTACTATGTCCGATTTAACATTGGAGAATTTATTTTCGTTTTATCGAATGTGGGAGATGATGACACTACAGATAGTGACGTTACAGATGCTAATGGAGCAGGTACAACAGATGTAATATCTATAGTTTCAAGTAACATCAGTAATGTGGATGCGGGTATTAAATCTGACAATCTTACACAAGATGTTAGGGGACAAGTATGGATCGATGAAGATGAAGATGGTATTTTCAGCAGTGGTGAAGCCTTGCTTAATGGAGTAATGGTTACATTAAAAGACGACTTAGGAAATGTTGTTGGTACTACAGTAACCATGGATATTGATGGAACACAAGGACAGTATCTGTTTTCAGATGTTGCCACAGGCTCATATTTTATAGAATATAGTTTCAACCCTTCATTATATACGATTACTCAATTAGATGCTGGAAATGATGATACCATAGATAGTGATGGTGCTAATGTCGACGGAGGAATAATAACTACCAATGGTTTTAATATACCCGATGCAGACACAGATCACATAGATCTAGGATTAATTTCTATTCAGACAGGAGGAAGTATTTCTGGAATTGTATGGGAAGACTTAAACTTTAATGGAATCCGAGGAGGTTCAGAGGTGGGCGTTATGGAATTTTCAATTTCCTTATTTACCAGTACAGGTGTAGAAATAGATGAAATTGAAACAGAAGAAGACGGCACATATTTATTCGATATGGTAGATCCTGGGGATTACTACCTTGTATTCGCAGCCAATGGATTCCAAGTAAGCCCCCCTAATCAAGGAGGTGATGATGCGATTGATTCAGACGTAACGGGTGAAAATGGTTTATTCTCTACAGATATAATAACAGTACTTTCTGATGCCATTACAGATATTGATTGTGGTGTAAAGACACCCGATACAGGCGACGGCTCTATTGCAGGTGTAGCATGGGAAGACTTCAATGGAGATGGAATAAGAATGGGTGAAGATTCCTTGATCGCCGGAGCTATTGTCAACCTTTATCGATCAGGAGG
>CALIQO010000194.1 GCA_938044055.1 uncultured Saprospiraceae bacterium | reverse complement strand
AGAATACCCCCACTACCTTGCACAAGCATATAATAAGTGGTTAATAGAAGAGTGGCTAGATAAAGAAGATCGTCTATATGGCTCGATGCATATTGCTCTTCAGAATGTACAAGCCTCTGTAGAAATGATAAAAGAAATAGGCGCCCACCCTAAAATACTGCAGGTACTCTTGCCATCGATAACACCATTGATTATAGGGCATTCAAGTTATCGTCCGATCTTAAAAGCAATCTCGGATATGAACCTAAAGCTTGCTTTTCACATCTGGCAACCTGCAATTACGACTGGAGCTGTAACCGCAATGGGTAATCCTTCTCTTTACTACTCTTATAGAAGTCAGATTGTAACGAGTAACATAAGCCAGATGCATTCACTTATACTCAATGGAGTCTTCGATGAATTCCCTTCATTACAATGTGTATTCGTAGAGGGAGGCTATAGTTGGTTGATATATTTTAAGAATAGATTGAAACAATTATATCCAAGCTTAAGAACAGAAGTTCCATGGCTTAAGCAGGGTCCTAGCTACTATATAAAAAATCATTGCAGATTTACCTGCCAGCCAGTAGAAGAACTAAATCCAGCATATCGAGATGCCATATTGAAGGAAATCAATGCAGATGAAACCCTGCTTTATTCTTCTGATTACCCCCACTGGGATGCTGATAATCCATCTCATGCTATGAAACATCTTCCTACAGAATTTCATGAAAACATTATGGGGCTTAATGCTGTAAAACTATATGGTCTTGAATTATGAAAGGAAAAGAAAAGATCCATATAGGAAAGGTAGAAAACATACCAGATGGAGTGTTTACAATTTTAAACCTAAAAAAGTATAGTGTAGGCGTAATACGTATTGAAGAAGATTTTAAAGCTTACTTGAATGTATGCCCACATGCTGGAGCTCCTATATGTCAGGGTGAAGTATCTAGACTTGTTGTCTCAGACCAACCATTTCTATCTTATGATGATTCAGAAATAAAAGTTGTCCGATGCCCATGGCACAATTACGAATACGACTTAAGTACTGGAGAAGGAATTTTATCTGATGCTGGAAAACTTATTTCCATTGCTACAGAAGAAATCAACGGTGAATTATTCCTCCTTATCTGAGTCCTTTTCTTTTATGATATAAGCTGGTCGACCTTTTACTTCTTCGAAAATTCTATAGATATATTCTGCAACAATTCCTAGACAAAAAAGCGTCAGCCCATTGAAAAAGCTGACAAGAATCATTGTAGATGCCCATCCTTGTATAGGAAAACCAAACAATGTATTGCTGCTAAAAATCTTACCTACAACCAATCCTATTATAAGAATAATACTAAACATAAATATCAGAAAACCCAGCCACGTAATAAACCTTATAGGAAAAGAGGTCGAAGCGAAAAATGTATTTTTAGCAAGCTGAATTTTCTTCGACAATGTCCACCTTGATTTCTTATCTGACTTAGGACGATCGAAGAATAAAATATGTGGCTGAAACCCAAGTTTCAAAACCTCAATAAGAGGCGTAGTATTAATCGGACTTATCTGCTTGTTTATGATATCGATGATTTCACGATCTGCAAGAAAACCATCTGTACCTCCAGGAGGGAAGTTTACATCAGAAAGTCGATCCATAAGCCGGTAATAATTCTTGGAGAAAAAATCTGACAACCGTCCATCGTCTCTTGATGTCCTCCCAGAAATAACAATCTTGTGGCCCTCTTGCCATTTTCTAAAACTAAGAACTAAATTTTCAATGGGTCTCTGAAAATCATCGGAAACGAACATAGCACAATCGCCTTTACATATTTTAAGACCAGCAAATTGAGAATAGGGAGAGGTAAAATTCCTGCTGAGCTGGTATGTTCTAATTCTTTCATCCTTTCTCTCCATTTCTAATCCTACTTGATATGAAGCATCGCTAGAACCATCATCCATTATTATAAACTCAAATCTAATCTGTTCTTTCTCTAGGCCGTCCCTATAATATTCCCATATCTTAGGTAGACTAGATTCACTCTGGTAAGAAAGTAGGATTACGGAGAATAATGGATCGTTTTTCATTAGAGTGCTATATTATGAGGTACCGTTATGTCTCTATTAGTAATTGGTAGAAAGTCATATATTAAAGCAATTTAAAATTGTATGCTTAACAAGTACATGTATGATTAGCATATAAATTAGTACAATAATTTCAGATCGCTTATAACTATAAATATAGATATGAATCACAATATAGTAATCTTAGGTCATCACAATTTCGGATTATCCTTGGTTCTAGAGACCATATATACGCTTAAATCTGAAACTGAAGTCACAATTGTATCTAATTTACCTGAAGATGAAAACACCTTATCTGAATTTCCATACCTTCCAGGTGGCATGGAAGTTTCCCATAAATCAATAAAAAACTACCAGCCCTGTGATGGGTCAAAATTTATTTTAAGCACAATCTCGCCAGGATCCAGACGTGCTTTACAAGAGGTATTCAATGCAGAAAAAGGAATTAAAAAAAACGATTATACATGTCTTATTCATCCACATGCTTACGTAGCATCTACATCGATTCTATCTCCTGGCTCTTATGTAGGACCTATGTCCACTATTGCTCCATATGGTGAGCTAGGTGATTTTTTATTTATGAATCGAAATGCCTCTATAGGGCATCATTGTAAGATAGGAAATTATGTATCTATATCACCAGGTGTTTCGGTTTCAAGTCAGGTAGAAATCGGAGACAACACATGGATTGCTCCAGGTGTAACAATTAAAGACGGTATTAAAATAGGCACTAATTGCTTGATTGGTTTAGGTTCAGTCGTCCTTGACGATATAGAAGACAACTCAGTGGCGTATGGTACACCGGCTCGATTCATCAGGCTAAATGTCTAGCGTATACGTCGGTACAGCATAAGACATTGCTCCCAGACTCTTTTTAAATCTTACCAAGCTTTCTTTCAATGCTCCGTGTTGATCCGTTGCTGCACCTAAATCTAGATAAGAATGGCTATTCTTATAATGTTCTGCTAGATGCAAAACAATCTGTGTTATGGCTTCATAATTATAACCTTGAGAATCGGAAACGATGTATTGACATTTTACAACTTTCCTGAATTGAAATGCCATAATATATCCTACAGCTTGTTTATGCCTTCCGGCAAAAATCTTGATGTTTTCAGGAAAGGTTTTATAAAGATAATTAAGGTCTACATAATTATGTATAGGGGCACTTCCATGTCTTTCTTCCATCTCTCGGCTTAACATATCATAGAATCCTTCAAAATCAGAAACCTGTGAAACTTCTAACTGCTCTACCTTTTTTAAATTTCGCTTCCTGTTGCTATTCAATCTCAGTGGCTGATCAAGAGGAATGAGAAAAGTTAATTTTTCACTTTCTAGTTCCATGGAATCCTGAATGCTTACTGTTTCTTGTGCATAGAAATCGGGTTGAGGCCGATAGATGATTTTATTGAAACCCTTACTTATTAAATATGTAGATAAAGCACCTATTACATTCTTAGAATCCACTCTTTCTCCTATCCATCCTCCGTATGATAATCCTCTATGAGAATGAAATACATCATGGTATTGCATGGCTGGGATAACACCTGCCAATTGTCCATCATTGTAAAACATCAGACTGTGATCTTCCAGTCGATCACCATGATAGTTAAGGTAATCTCGATGAAAAAAGAAAGACCCATGGTGTCTTACAATCCACCCGTTCCAGGCATCAGTATCACTATGCTTAAATCTTTTAACCTCCATACTGATTCAAGTATGCCACCAGAAAACCAAGTATGGCAATTGCAAAACACAAAGGAGTAAAAACCCTAGCATCCCATCTGGCAAAAGCTGTACCCTTAACCTTTTTAAACAATCCAGCATATTTAAAATCGCCTACACCTCTTATGAAAAACATCGATGGAAAAATCCACTGTCCGTATTTCACAACACCCATGGGAACAGGCCATTCCACCTTTCCACTCATAAAAACATAAAACACTCCGAATCCCAGTAGACCTAGCCCTACTATAAA
>CALIQO010000193.1 GCA_938044055.1 uncultured Saprospiraceae bacterium | reverse complement strand
CTTCCCATCTAAGGACTACACCAAAGTGAGGAACCGGAACATCGTGTCCATCAACTGCATTGTGGTGATTTTCCGATTGCTTATATTCTTTATAATGAATTACGAATTGATGACCATATAGGTTAAAATCAACCCAATGATCAGAAGAACGACCTTCTTCACAACCGATAACATCTCTATAAAACACTCTTGCTTTCTCTAGGTTATTAACCGGAACTGCAAGGTGAAAAGGGGTAAGTGTACTCATTGATCAATATTGGATTTTACTTGATATTATATATGTTGGTCAATCAAGATAATATTACCATCTGGATCCTTGAACATAAAACCTCCTGGACCAGATGTATCCGCATCTACTTCGCTCATTAATGGGATACCAGCGTTCTTAAGTTTCTGTTGGATATTCCTCACATCATCATATCCATCAACAGTCTTGGCATCCTGATCCCAACCAGGATTGAAAGTCATCATAGAACCTTCGAACATCCCATGAAAAATACCAATCAGTGTATCCCCGTTCTTCATTATGTAGTAATTCTTTTCGCTACCTCCTGCAAAAACATGGAAGCCTAGTTGTTCATAAAAGGACCTGGAAGCAGCCAGATCCTTGACTGCTATACTGATTGAAAATGCACCTAATTTCATCTTATATGGTTTTAATTTATATGTGTTTACAGTATACTTTGTTAATTACCAAATTAAAATATTACTTCAAGTAACAACATACCTACTAATATCAGTAATAATCGTCAGATAATTTTGTTATTATTATACAAAGCTTTTATCGAGACTTATGTTTTTACGCAGTTGCTACAGCATAATTTTTATAATTCTGGCCGTACAAGGAATGTATGCCCAGCGTAACGATGATGTTAAAAAAGAAATCAATCAGATCATTAAGTATGACACTGAAATCGATTTCAAAAACACACCAGGGTTTATTGTAGGAATAATAGATGGTGATTCTACCTACTTTATCCCGTTTGGCCGAGGTGTCAAAGGCGAAGAGACTACGCTGAATTCTACGGATGTCTTTGAAGTAGGATCGCTTTCTAAAACCATAACATCAAGTTTAATAGCAGCTCTGGATCACAATGGGACCCTTTCTAGATATGACTTGATCAATAACTTACTTCCAGAAGATTATAGAAATCCTCGCTTGGAAAATCTCAAGGTCATCGATTTAATCAACCATCAATCGGGCTTCCCTAAAATTCCTAAGCATATGGGTTCGCTTCAGAAATCCATACAAGATCCATACAACCATTTTTCTAAAGCAGATCTGTTAACTTATTATGCGCATTATGTGCCTCAGGTTTCGGAAACTGAATTTTCATACAGCCATACTAATTATGCTTTGCTGGAAATCATACTAGAAGAAGTTACCGGAAGCACCTACGATGACCTTATAAGGAACTACTTGTTTTCTAAGCTAGGCATGGATCATTCATTCGTAACTTTCAAGGAAAGAAAAGAAATAGTACAAGGGTACAATAGGGCACAGCGAAAAGTTGATCCTTGGAATTTTCCAAGTTTTGCTGGAGCAGAAGGGGTGAAGTCATCTGCTCAAGACCTTATAGAATACATTAAAGGTCAGATTGGAATAAGCGGAACAGAAATGGATCAGGTATTACCTGAATACTTGGTCATAGAAGGCCCTACCTCGTATAATGATAAAATATCAATCGGCAACGGATGGCACATTCTGGAACAAGGAAAGTATCCCATCTGGACCCATACTGGAACGACAAGCGGCCACTCTGCATTTCTTGCCTTCATTAAGGAAACAAAAACCGGCGTCGTCATCCTAAGCAATTCCTCATTCGGCACGAAAGATCTAGGATTTCTTATATTGCGAATGATTAATTACAACTGGAAAAGGAAGGCTTAAAATGGACAATCCTAAAAAATCCCAATCTCTTAGTTGGGAAGACTTTAAATCACTTGGCAATCCGGAAAATGCTCCGGAACTCCCAATAGAAGAAAGTGATATTCATGATTTTCAAGACATCATAAGGATTCACCTAGAGAAGAAAGGACGAGGTGGAAAATCTGTATCTATCATAACTGGTTTAAGTTGCAACGACGCAACTCTTTCAGACATAGGCAAGGATATACGTAAGAAATGTGGTGTCGGAGGATCTGTAAAAAATGGTGAAATCATTATACAAGGTAACCACAGAGAAAAAATCAAATCCATCCTTCAAGATTTAGGATATAGAAATATAAAATTTGCCGGAGGATAATTCCACTCAATAGTCTAGATTATTACAACTATATAAAAGCAACATGATCAATCTTATCAGCGATACGGTTACGAAACCTACTCCTCAGATGCTCAATTTTATGATGCAAGCTGAAGTGGGAGATGATGTATTTCACGAAGACCCCAGTGTCAATCACCTCGAATCTAAGGTGGCCGAAATGTTCGGGAAGGAAGCTGCTATTTTCTGCCCTTCAGGAACCATGACCAATCAGATTGCAATCAAGATGCATACCCAGCCCATGGATGAAGTGATCTGTGATATAAATTCACACATCTACCAGTATGAAACGGGAGGTTATGCTTATAATTCTGGGGTAGGGATAAAACTTATTGAAGGCAAAAATGGAAAAATTACTCCTGAGATGCTCTTACATAAGGTTAATCAAGATTATGAGTGGCTCCCTCGTACAAGGCTTGTAGTACTGGAAAACACCAACAATAAAGCAGGTGGAACATTCTATAGGTTGAGAGAGGCAAAAAAAATAGGTGCTTTCTGCAGAGAACATGGATTGAAGCTGCACTTAGATGGTGCAAGATTGTTTAATGCACTTGTGGAAACCCAAGAAAAAACGGAGTCATGGGGACCAGTTTTTGATTCTATATCTATATGTATGTCCAAGGGCTTAGGTGCTCCAGTAGGCTCCTTACTTATTGGGAATCATGAAGACATCAAGATGGCTCGCAGATACCGGAAGGTTATGGGAGGTGGCATGCGTCAAGTTGGATATCTAGCGGCCGCTTGTACTTATGCACTTGACAATCATGTGTCTAGGTTAAAAGAAGACAATGATCGGGCTAAGGATGTCGCAGCTGTTCTGAAAAAAGCAAAATATATAGGTAAGATAAGGCCTGTTCAGACCAACATTATCATATTTGACTTGAAAGGAGGTAGAACGGCAGATTGGTTTCTAGAAATTTTAAGAAAGAAGAAGATAAATGCTTCCGCATTCGGTCCTCAGACTGTGCGATTTACTTTCCACCTAGATGTATCTAAGCGTGATATAAGTAGACTGAAACGCGTATTGAAGAATGAGAATCTTTTTAAAATATAAGCCGGCTAGGAGGATTGACGTTTGGTAATTTCATCCCTGATTTTAGCTGCCTTCTCATAATCTTCCTTGTCCAGGGCTTCATCTAGAATTTTCTGAAGTGCTTTCACAGAATACATGGATAAATCGTCTGGATTAGATGGCTTCTTGCGTTTACGTTTCGGTTTCTGATCCGTATCTTCTAAGATTACTCCGGCTTCTTCCATGATAAACTCTAATGTATATATAGGGCAATCGTATCGGACAGCCATAGCTATGGCATCTGAAGTTCTAGAATCTATGGTAAAGGTTTCTCCTCTATTAGAACAAATCAACTGCGCATAGAATATACCATCCATCAGGTTATTGATAACAATCTCCTTGAGCTCAACGCCCATGGTATCTAGTGTGTTCTTAAAAAGATCGTGTGTAAGTGGGCGGTTAGGCGTCATATTCTCCATAGCAACAGCTATCGCCTGAGCCTCGAAACCTCCGATAACTATAGGAAGTCTCTTGCTCCCTTCTATTTCTCCTAATACAACCGCATAATTGTGTGATTGAGTTACGGAATGAGAGAGTGCAACAATTTCTAATTCTATCTTCTTCATGGACATGCGAAGCTACGCAATTGATATGATTTAAGCCAGATTATACATTTTAAAATTCATATATATTCGACTAAGACAAAATTAAACACATAATTGTGGTTCTTATCGGTATGTTCTATAACTATCGAGATAATTTATATGTTTACCTATGATAAATCACAGCCATGAGTAGATTAGATCAATTACAAGCCTTACTTGCTGATTCTCCAGGAGACGAATTCATACTTTTCGCCATAGCTAAGGAACACCAGAAACACAACGACT
>CALIQO010000192.1 GCA_938044055.1 uncultured Saprospiraceae bacterium | reverse complement strand
CGTATTGTATACTGTCATACCCTGTACGTGAGCATTCATAGGTGAGGGACTATTGAGCGCTTTCAACCCTACACGAGGAACCAGAAGTCCACGATCCGTACTTTCTATTTCAAGCATAGAATTGGAATTGATAGAACTAGGATTATCTCCTATCTTAACTTGAGCTTGCAGAGAAAAAGTAGCAACCAACACAAAGAGTTGAAAAAGGATGAATCTGTTCATCTCACAGTTTTATATTTACTAAAAGTATTCCATCATGAGTTAATGTAACCAACCCACTAAAAGTTAATGGATCAATTGAAACAATTTAAAATTTCTGGGTTGGTGACCAGAATTATTAGAGATTTAAAAGTTAGAGGGAAATGATGTTTTAACTAATAAACAATTCGGATGTTGATCGAAAATTTCTTTTCTTTTAAGAGTTAAACGAACAACTTTTATATTTAGAAATTGAGTTGTATTTTAAATATGGAAAACAACAAACTATATCGGAATTTAAATAGAGTATTCATAACCCTATTTGTTATCGCATATGTCTTATTGTTAATGCCTGTAGAATATAAAATGGGAGTTTATACACCTTCATTATTGGGCTTCATTCTTATTCTAATTTGTTTATTAGGGATACCAATTCCTTTTTTATACCTACTTATTGTAGATACTAAGCGCAGTCAAATTTCGAAATCATTAATCCGGCTATTGCTAATTATTGGATTTATAGCTACTTATTTTATTCTATTCATCATTAAAAATTAACTGTCTCGAAAGAAATATAAACAATCAAAAGTGCATATTCATGTATTATAAATGAAATTCGAAAAAGGAGCGTCGATAAGAAATCAGCCGTTTGAACAACAATGCACATGCAGATTAAATCATCAGAATGACAAAACCATTTTAAATGAAAAATAATCTAATTGATATTTATCTGAAAATGGACGAACTAAAGTTTATGGATGTCACAAAGTACAATCAACTGTACGATAGTGTAATAGAAATCTTGAAATCTGCAGACAAGAATGAGGCCATAGAAATGCTGATGGAATGCATCAATCATCAAAATGAATTTGTACAATTCCAATCTTTAAGCCATTACCTTGCAATAGATGAAAAATACGCAATAAGATCATTAGAGACCTTATCTAATTCTTCTAATAAGTACATTTCTGGGAATGCAAGAATAATGATAATTCAGTGGAAGACTCCATCCACAAAAAGATATCTAAGAAATATCGTAGATCATTAGTAAGCTCCCTCTCTCGCTTACGTACCGAAAAGAAAATCTAGTTTCCGCCACATCCATCTTTTCTGACCACTATCTGAGCCCCTTCATTAATCGTAGACGCAGATTTAATCGCAACCTCTGATGATTTAAGAATCAACTCATGTGAAGGAGTAACCGAAACATTGTCTAGTTCTATAAGTGAGGCGGCAGAAATGGTGGTGTTTTCATCATAGACCAGGTCCTTGAGCAACCTGTATACTGCACATCTGCGATTCCCGATATGTTTAGAAAGCATATTGATATAAGGTCCTTGATAGGTGATGGAATTCTCTGTTATCTCCCAGGAGTTTTCTGGAAAGCTCGTATTCCAGTCTTTGTATGATTTCTGAATCGGCTGATTCAGTGGTGGACTTAAAGTAGGTCCTGTGTAACTTGCATCTGGACTATAATTCGGATTGAAACCACCAGGAACAATTCCAGGAGGTGGGCCATACAACGAAGTCAACGCATTGTCATATACAGATCCATTATCAAACCATAGATGATAAATTTCATCAGCACTATTTTCAGCTCCATAATCATACATGTTACTTAGCATAACCATATTAATCGGATTGACACCATGGATAAAATGCAAGTATCCTTTAGCGGCGCGGTCATAATTAAGTGAATCGTTACTGCCTCCATTATCGAGACCATACTTAATCATATTGTGGTACATCAGAGAAGTACTGCTCTTCTCTCTATTGTTCCCCCAGACATAATTCCCGTCAGACATGAAGGCTCTGTAGGGATCAGAATTACTCAAGTATGCTGGCACCATATCTCCATTGTTTCCATGCATAGAATTTATAAAACTATTCTGAATGGCAGTTGCAACCGCCGGCGTGGCAGTCGGTAAATCTGCATAATACAATAAGGCATCTTGCACTTCTGTCTGAAATACATACCAGAAGGTCCATGCGATGGGATTGATAGAGGTATAATTAGCATCTATATAGTTTCTATACTTTACTTCTCCAGTTGCTGCATATAAGTATACGGCTGCACACATTCTGTAATCATCTTGTGCACTTGTTGAAACTTCTGGGTTCGCACTTGAGAAGCCAGCATTGTCATAGGTAGAGTACCCAGGATTACTGTCTACCCAGTTCCAAGCTGACTCAGCGCTTTGCAATAGTGTTGCTGCATAATCACTTAATCCCGCTTTTTCATAGACAACAGCGGCATGCGCAATCACACTTGCCAGCGCTCTAGTAGAAGAAGCTTGAGCGGGACCATATCTTCTCACAGCCATATCGGTGCTGGGAGGACTGCTTCCTTGAAATCCTGTTACCGAAACTTTCATAAGGCAAGAACCATCTGCTTCTTGCATCTTCAACAACCAATCAAGCTCTACTTTTATCTCATCAAGAATATCTGGAGTTCCATTCCCAGATTCAGGTATGTTGTAATTATCTTCCCATATATCTGGATGATCTTCATAAGCATATAGCAAGTCATGGATGGGTTTGTGGCAGAAGTTTACATACTTGTTGTAATCGCCTGCATCGTGCCATCCACCAGCGAGATCTTTAGACGTAGAAGCATTATTAGGGTCCGTGACCAATCGACAATCTAAGTCTTGACCAGCATGGTTGTGACAGACGACATCGTTCCAGTCTCCTCCATTGCCTTGTGCTTTCTCGACTCCACATCGCTGGTAATAAAAAGCTCGGACTGCATGTTTCAGTACTTGATCATACACCTCTGGTTCAATTTTAAAATAGCTTGATCTTGCATCCGTACTGGGATCATAGATATAGTATTCTCCATTGTCGGTAACCGAAGAAAAATCAAACCACCAAGCCTTATCACCTGACTGAACATGTGTAGATCCACCATCCCATGTAGTTGCACTTCCAGAAAATACTATTGAATTATCCGCACGATTTCTTACTTGGATCGTTCCCCCTGGAGTATAACTTTCTGTAGAATTAAAACCCACTTGAGGATCTGATAATACAGCTACTTTTATGCCTTGCGGCAAATATCCAAATTGGTCAACATGGATGTTTTCATTATAAGTCTGCGAACACAGTTGAAAAGAAAAACACATTGCACCTAAAAGCAACCCAATCGTTTTTTTCATTCTTATCATGGTACATATCATAATTTACTTGTCAATTCTTTCACCTATTTATTCATTACTTAAGCCAAATGTCTGCATCCTTCATTCTGATCTAAAAAGACACTTATCATCTCCATCAAATCATGACCCTTGAAATCAAAGTGAAGGATTCAACTTATCTGCAATTAAAAATCTGCAGCAGTTCGTTATATCGAAACAGTGCATTATTAATTCACATTTTCAATCTGGAAAAAAACACAATCGGGAATGACTCTAAGTAAATTCTATAGAAATGGATAAAATTAATCTGAATCCAACATTATAAAACAAGAACTTAACGCTTTAAAGTTGGCAATAAATAAATTGAAATCATAATCATAAATCAACTATCTATTATTTTACTAGTAAGCTCTCCTTTAAGAACGATCGTCGCATCACTCTTAATTGTAAATCGATTTTCACTTATAAGTTCTACTTGCATATAACCTGTCCTTTTAGAAAGCTGAAAAGACTTCATCGTTTTTTTACCTAGTCTTTTACTCCAGTAAGGAGTGAGAAAAGTATGTGTACCTCCTGTTACTGGGTCTTCTAATGTGCCGCTCCATGGCCAGAAATACCTAGAATAAAAATCATAATCACCATCTTCTGATCTTGTTGTGATACACACACCATTGTACTTATCCGCAGAATCGAAAAGTGTCTGATAATCAGGATTCAATTTTATGAGTTCTTCTTTACGTTCTATTTCGAGTATAAGAATATTCGTTTCCGCATTGTATTCAGAATTAATTACCTCATTGATTCCTAAAGCTTCTAGCAATCGTGGCGGAGCTTCTTCTTGACATGTATGGTACACTGGGAATTCCATTCTTATGCCATCATGCACCTTCACAACTTGAAGATGAATTTCTTGAATATTGACAAACGTTGCTTCTTCACATCCATATTCTTCGAATAAAACTTTAGAAGAAGCCATTGTAGCATGGCCGCATAAAGGAATCTCCATTTTCGGAGAAAAAAATCGGATTGAGTATTTTTCTAGAGATGTGTCTTTCTTGATAAATGCCGTCTCAGAAAGACCTAGTTCTTGGGCAATGAGCAACATTTTATTTACACTAATCGGTGATTCAAGGATA
>CALIQO010000191.1 GCA_938044055.1 uncultured Saprospiraceae bacterium | reverse complement strand
CAAGAAAAAAATTCAAAATTCTTCTTAGTGGAACACAATTCTCTCTTCCATTTTCAAGAGGCGCTAGATGGATTGAACCCGTTTTTTCTTTTAACTAATGAATGCACCACCCCTCATAAAAAAAACCGATCTTTTCCTTTTCTATTACCATATCTTTCGCACAATTGCTATCCCGCAACAATTGCTACTAAATCTGTAACACTTAATCGTTAATTCTCGTCATATATGAAATTACACATAGCGAAAGTCCATTGTACCTTACCTTACGTGTGAACTTAAAATTTTATGATTAAGACCATACCACAGAATTCATATTTAAGAGAACACATCGATCATTACATGTTTTTAAATGCTGATGTACATTCTTCATTTAAACATTCTCGGTTGCATGCTTTCCCAGGAATTTCTCCAGAAATCGCTGTGGCAATAGAAGGACATTACAATATCAATTATCAAGGAGAGCGACAAAACCACATCACAGAAACGGTATTTGGCCACATCGATCATACAATAGTGGTAGATACTTCTCCGGTAGAAAAAATGCTTATTATAAAATTTAAACCTAAAGCGCTTGCTAGTCTATTGCCATTCGTAGGAAATAACTCAATTGCTATGCTGAGGTCTCAATTCGTTTCCCCTTCTACCCTATTCGGGTGTAAGTGGGATAATTTAATAGAACATATACGAAAGCAGAACAATGACAATCCTACGGATATTCTAGATGATTTTTTCTTACAACACCTATATAAAAACAACGATCACGAACTGGTTACTGAGATAGCTACTTGCGACGGAGAAACAGTTTCAGAAATCCTAGATGGTTTGCCTATTTCTGCATCAACCTTAGAAAGGCATTTTAAAAAATTAAGCGGCCATTCGCTGAAGCAATTCTTACGATTAAAGAGATTTAAAACTTCCCTAGAATACAAGTATGCTAATCCAGAATCAACCTGGTCTCAATTGTTACATAGATATGGATATTATGATCAGAGTCATTACATCCAAGAGGTAAAATTCTTTACTGGATATACACCGAATCAATTGCTTAAAACCCATAACATGATACCTATAAGATAAAACACTGGATGTACATCTTGATGGATTTTTCCTATTATGGCTTAATAGAACATCTTAATTTTGCCTAATTAATTGAAAATTTATACTGTGAAAAACATACTTTACTTATGCTTCTTATCGATATTCCTTTCTTGCAGTTCCGGCGCATCGACCGAAGTAGATAATGGCGATTTTGCATCTGCTTTTCAAGCATTGTTACCAGAAAGCCTAGATGGAGGTTACGGACAATTTAAGGGAGTAAGCATGTCTGTATATACCCCAGAGCTTGACATCGATTGGTCTGGAGCTGAAGGATTTTCCGACACAGAAGAAGAAATGAAACTATCTTCGGATCAACCCTTCCGGATTGCCAGCATGACGAAGACCTTCGTGGCAGCAGCCATATGGAGACTCCATGAAATGGATAGCCTAGATGTTACTTCAAATATTTCGTCACATATCTCTACGGCACATGATTCCATATTGAAGAACGGGGGATATCCTACTGATGAGATTACCATCCAGCAATGTTTAACACATACTAGTGGCCTCTATGATTATGCTATGGCAGGAAATACATATGTCGAATTATGCAGAAACAATCCACAGAAAGTGTGGACGAGAACAGAGCAATTACAACTAGCCATGGATACGGGAAAACCAGTGGGTAAACCTGGAGAAAGATATCGATATGGAGACACAGGATACATCTTACTAGGAGAAATTATTGAAAGAAAAACGGGGATGAATCTAGGACAAGCATTGAGGTCATTATTAAACTATGATGAACTCGGCATGAGTCTTACATGGCTGGAGGAAATAGAAGATGCTCCTAAAGATCGGCTTCCTTATGTCAGCAGATATTTTCGAGGACTTGATGCTACTGAGTGGCACCCTTCTATGGATCTTTATGGTGGTGGTGGAATTGTATCCACAACAGGTGATCTTTCTAAATTTTTACACGGGTTATTCAGTGGAAATATTTTCGATAAGAAAGAAACATTGGCTCAGATGATTGCTCCGACCAGCTATGCCTCATCTTATAACCCGCTAGATGATCCGAGATATAAAGATTATCGAAGTGGTATATGGAAGGTTACACTTTATGGAATGGAAGCATATATGCACAAAGGTCTATGGGGAAGTTCTTTCATCGTCATACCAAATTTAAATGCAAGCATTGCTACTAATTACACAAGAGGTAACGCAGAACGAATGATTAAAAAAGCAGCACTCATTATAAAGAATGCCCATGACAAAAAAATGAAATCATGATTGAAATCAACAACCTTACATTTGCCTATGAGCGGGGAAAACCCATTTTAAATGGCCTTAATATACATGTTCCTGATGGCTCTATATATGGCTTCCTGGGGATGAACGGATCTGGAAAAACAACTTCAATCAGAAATATTCTTCA
The DNA here is from genome assembly GCA_938044055.1 of uncultured Saprospiraceae bacterium. Taxonomy (GTDB): domain Bacteria; phylum Bacteroidota; class Bacteroidia; order Chitinophagales; family Saprospiraceae; genus JABDLO01. The sequence continues at coordinate 5,449 of CALIQO010000191.1, read as the reverse complement.
GCTGTTAAAACCGCAATCTGGAACGATACAAGTCAATGGGAATGAAATAAGTAATAATAGTCCTTCTCAGAGAAAGCATGTAGGAGCCTTGATTGAAGCACCTTCCTTTTATGGCCACTTAGATGCTACGGATAATTTACACATCCATAGCAAGTTCTATGGAGTAGGAAGAAATAGGATTAAAGAAGTTTTAGACATAGTGGGGTTGACTCCTCACATAAAAAAGAAAACCAGAAAATATTCCACCGGTATGAAACAAAGACTCGGTGTCGCCATAGCACTCCTTCACGACCCGAAACTTCTGATTCTTGACGAACCTGCCAATGGGCTAGACCCTAAGGGAATAATAGAAATGAGAACTACCATCCAGCAATTACAAGACATGGGTAAAACAGTTATGCTGTCTAGTCATCTACTTCCAGAAATAGAAAAGGTGGCCACCCATGTTGGAATTCTGCATCAAGGGAAGATGGCATTTCAAGGAACAATAGAAGAACTTCAGAATGTCAAAGAAAAAGATCTTTCTCTATCCTTAAAAGTAGGACAACCACAGAAAGCAATAGAAATTCTGGCCGCAGGAAAATCCATTTCTAAAAAACATGATCTTCTTTCAATTGAAATATCGAAAGCCGATGACATCCCGCCTATAATATCGAAACTGGTTACAGCTGGTGTCGATATCTATGAAGTAAAAAAAGTAGAGAATAACCTAGAAGAATTATTCTTAACAATGACTCACGAAGAAAAAGAAAATGCCCACAGCCATGCTTAGAAAACTACCTTCATTAATCACATCAGAATTCATCAAGTATAAGTGGACACCAGCTTGGTTACTGACCTTAGGGTTCGGAATTATGATTGCTTGTTTCGTATATATAGGTCACCATACCGATGGAAATGCACTTGGAGAAATCAATCAGAATCCATGGGGACGTTATTTCTCTGCTGCACATAAAATATGGACAGCATTATTTTTAGGGCCTATATTTATTTTATTGACCTCAGCCTTCTTTTTCGTTGAGCACAAGGCCGATGCATGGAAAATAATGTATACACACCCTGTCCGTAGAGCAGACTATTTTCTTCTAAAAGTATTTACCCTATTCATTTTCATTTTAATAGGAATTTCTATTCTTATTGTTGCAATGATCGTATCTGGTCATATCTTAAATTTCATCCGCCCTGAGTACGAATTCTCATATTATTCCATCCCATGGAAAGAAACTCTATCGATCTTAGCTCATGGATTGATATCTGGATTGGGAGTGATCGGTGTTCATATCTTTCTCAGCATGAGATTCAAGAATTTTATGCTTCCTATTATAATAGGGATTATAGGTTTCGTTCTAGGAATTATATTGGTAGCCATGGATTTCAGCTTAAATACATACTTCCCATACTCTATTCCTCTAATCGCTCAGGATTTAGAAATGTTCATAACAGATCATAGAACATTCCCTGGTGACGGATGGTTGAGTAATTTTGAAATTAGTAGCATTGTATGGTTCGTTATTATGATAAGCCTAGCTACTATACTGGAAACTAGAAGACCTATACACTAGGTTCCGCTTACGCAAATGTTGGTTTTTTACACTATTTTACAATTGCTTAACACATGAAATGGCTCTTAGGGCGTATATTTGGAGTGATCAATAAATCGTTCGTTTTATTAAATTATATAAATATGAAACCTACCTTCATTTTATTACTCTCTTCTTTATTTATGCTGTCACAAAGTGTCTGTGCTCAAGAAACCAATCAAGAAGGAATAGATTATGATATAAATACTGTGTATAAGCCACTATCTATATCTATGGAGGTCTTTAAGGATGCGGAGACGATTGCAGATCTCAATGAGTTTTATAAAAATTCATGGGTGAAAGAATATGTAGGAATGGAGGTTACTACAATCCACAATGGAGAAACATTAAAAGCTTCAGGAAAAAACCATACCCTTACACCTCGTCAAAAAGAAATTATTGAAAATGCAGACCTTGGGTCTGATGTTTCTGTTGTGGTAAAGTACTATCCAGATAATAATCTGTCATACAATGAGGTAAAAGAATATCCTTTTACTTTTATGATCAACCCACAGATTGAAGCTGCTTATCCTGGAGGCGAAGAATCGCTTAAGCAATTTTTAAAGGAAAATGTAATTGCTCAATTAGAAAAAGATGTGTTCACAGAATGGACATTCGGAGCTGTAAAATTTATTGTGAATGAAGAAGGCGGTTTAGAAGATATACATGTTTTTCAATCTACTGAAGATGAAAAAACCGATAAGCTGCTAAAGGAAACCATATGCAACATGTCTACCTGGATTCCGGCAACTTATCCTGATGGAACCACGGTAAAGCAAGAGAAAGTTCTTCTAGTCGGAAATATGCAGAATTGCAATGTGAATCTTCTCAATGTCAGAAGAAAGCAATAATAAACTACCTCTGGCTCTAGTAATTTCTGATCTATGGGGCCATAGGTCTTCTTCATGGTGGGAGAAATATAGAGAAAAATTAAGTCCACATTATACTGTCACTATACTTGATGCAACTACACTTGCAGGTATAGATTCATCCATTAATAACCAAGAAGAAATCCACAATGCCTTTCTAGATAATGGTATAGATAAAGCCGTTGACAATCTTATCCACAATATAAAAGAAGCCGATCTTATTATCGGATGTAGCGTAGGTGGAGTCATCGCTTGGAGGGCTTGTCTGGAGGGGCTCCAAGTAACTAAACTCATAACGATATCCTCCACTAGACTGAGGTATGAAACTTCTAAACCATCTTGCAATTTAAAAGTTGTTTTCGGATCGGAAGATCCATATGCCCCTAAAACAGACTGGTTTAAAAATTTCAATATTAAGCCTATCATGATGACCAATCATGATCACGATCTATATATGGGAGATGAAGTATGGAAGTGGATAACTCCATCTGCTCAATGAATGGGTTATAATTTACTTCCACTTATCCAGGACTTTAATTCACTTCTAAACCGTATAATTTAGTTTTTAAAGTTATCGTTGTTAACTTGAGAATTAAAGTAGAGCAATAATCTTGATAAATCAACTTTACATGCATGTATCCTTCTACAAGATTTTTCTTTTCACAACCTTAATCGCAGTAAGTGGCTGTTCTGGAACGAAGGCCTTAGATGAACCGGCTTTTTCTCAGTGGGATACTGAAAAGCCTCACTTGGTGTTTGCTAATTTTAAACTTGAAAAACAGAATGGAAAAGTCATAGGTGAGCTTATGGATAAGTCAGTCGTAGCAGGCAGTCTTAAAAAAGGAATGGAAGACCACAAAGAAAAAACCATCAGGTTTACATTTTTAGATTTAAATCAGAAACCTATAGGAATAGGAGGATATGCAGACAACCCTTTATCATCTGTATATGAATATGCCGATGATAAAGGCAATCTGATGAAACAGAGAATAGAGTCGGATTCTGGTACATTATCAACGAGGTTGCTCTTGCCAGGAGATGCAAGATATCTATCGGTAGAATTGATGGAAGAATCTGGTACTTATAAAGAAATTATACGAACCTCAATCTAAAACCTATGCGTAATTTAGTAGGCTTCATAATATGTTTTCTGGCAAGTCATTCTGTGGCACAGGAATTTGAATCGGACACTTTAATATATCAAGGTGATCCCAGTATATATATCAATTACGTAATTCTAGCAGATGGGTATACATCTAGTGAGCAAGATAAGTTTATCGCAGATGCATCTTCTTTTACAGATGAGTTGTTTAGACAATCGCCTTATAAAGAATATAAGAACTTCTTTAATGTAATCGCTATTAAGTCAATTTCTGAAGAGAGTGGTGCCAATCATCCAGGTGATGCGACCGATGTTTCAGAACCCGCTTTTCCAGTTGCTACTGTGAATAACATTTTCGGGTCGACTTTCGATTTCAACGGAATACACAGGCTGCTCGTTCCTACAAAAGGCAGTATAGTCAATAATGTTCTAGCTGTCAATTTTCCTTCTTACGATCAGGTCATTGTTCTTGTTAATTCACCTCACTATGGCGGTAGTGGTGGAAGGCTTGCCACATCATCTACTAATGGCAGTGCCAATGAAATTGCTATCCATGAGCTGGGGCATTCATTCGCGAGATTAATAGATGAGTATTATGCAGGCGATCAATTTTCTAGAGAAGGCATCAACATGACTGCAGAAACTTCACCGGAGGATGTTAAGTGGAAGAACTGGTATGGAGACAATGGAATAGGAATTTATCAGCACTGTTGCAGTGGTATGTCAGCCTCCTGGTATAAGCCACATGAAAATTGCAAGATGAGGGCATTAGGTAGACCATTTTGCTCTGTGTGTATAGAGGGTACAATTGAAAAAATACATAGCCTAGTTGAAGTTTATCAAGGAAGTTATCCTTCTGAAGCAGAATTGGAAAATGCAGACTACCCGATAACATTTGAGCTAGACTTAATCCTTCCAGACCCCAATACTGTCTCTGTAATCTGGGAACTGAATGGAACAGAAGTAGCCAGAAATGTGGATGAGTTGTTATTAGAAGAATCAATGACAGAGTCAGGAGAAAATGTATTAACTGTCTCTGTAGAAGACACCACTCAACTGCTTCGAATAGACAATCACCGTCATATTGATGGGACATCCTGGACCTTCCAGAGTACAACCACAAGTATCGAGGATGTTGATATCAACAATTTCTCTGTTTCGGTATCTCCTAACCCTACCTCATCGGTAGCGACGATTACCATCGATGAAAACTGGACTCCAGAATATCGTATACAGCTCTATACTTTATCAGGTGAACTGGTTCAATCTTTAATTCCCAGTAATCAAAAATCTATAGAGTTAAATCTATCTGATTTAAGTCAAGGACTCTATATGGTGCATATAAGTAAAAATGGAAGATCCATTCTTACCAAGCAACTTGCTAGAAATTGATGAAATACAGAGCCATAGCATTCGATGCATTTGGGACTATTTTTAATTTAGATCCATCTCTGATCCAAGCTCTCAATATTCCCAAAGCTAACGAAATCCTGGCTTACGCAAGAGAACACCAGCTCACTTATACCTGGCAATACAGTCTGATGCAAGCTTATAAATCTTTTGATAAAATAACCCTTCAGGTTATCGAAGATGGTTGCAGGAAACACAACATTGTATCTGACCATGTAGATGCTCTGTGTAGTCTATACATGTCTCCTATCATCTATGACGATGTGATTCCTGCCTTACAACAAAGCAAAGCATTAGATATTCCACACTTCCTATTATCGAATGGTACTCCCAGTATGCTGAAATCAGGAATACAGATCAACAACCTGGAAAACCTACTTGATGGATTCATGTCTGCGGATTCCATTAAGAGATATAAACCAGATCCACGCGTCTATGCCATGGTCAATCAATCTTTAAATTGTAGACCGGAAGAAATCTTATTCATA
>CALIQO010000190.1 GCA_938044055.1 uncultured Saprospiraceae bacterium | reverse complement strand
ACGGGTGAGAAAATTACAGAACATACCCTTTTCAATACGGGGTCAATTTCTAAAACATTCGTCTCTAATGCCATCTTGATATTGCATGAGAGAAATCAACTGTCGATTAAGGATCCTATATCAAAATATTTTGATGATTTCGATGTTCCAGGAATTGCTGAATCGGTATCCATCGAACATCTGCTTTCGCACACTTCTGGACTACCGGATATAAGAGATGTGCGTAACAACACAAGATTTTTTCTCACCGCGAAAGATGATGAAAACTGGGCACCTATTAAAAGAACTAAGAGACTTAAGTCAGCACCCGGTGCTCAATACGAGTATTCTAATCCGGCGTTTAACGGCTTGGCATTGATTATCGAGAAAGTATCGGGAGAGAAGTGGCAATCATTCGTGAAGAAAGAGATCTTCGATGTAGCGGGAATGTCAGCCAGCACAATAACCGATGGTCCTCACCCGCAAGAAGGAGTTGCACATGGTTACGCCGGTCGAGGCAATCGATTCATAGAATCTGATTATGGTGAAGTTCCTACTTTCGCTGCCGCAGGAAATGGAGGTGTATGGAGTACAGTGATGGAACTTGCGCAATATGAAAAAGCATTAAGCGACCATATTTTCCTTTCAGAGAAAATGCTCGCACAATCTAGGGTTCCCTATAAATCCCCTAACTGGAAAGGAGGAAACGAACCACACATCGGGTATAGCTGGTTTTTAGATGGTGCTTCAAGATTCGCACGTGGAAGTGAAGACGTAGACATTATTTATCATACAGGATCACAAGGAGGTTTTCGTTCATTCTTTATTTCTATTCCTGAGAAAGACATCGTCTATATTGCTCTATTCAATAGACCCTTTAAACAATATCAACGGGTAATAGAGGAAGGTATTGAAATTCTGAGAAAGCGAAACTGGCTTGAAAAATGAAGTCTGATCACCCTGTATGGGATAAGTGTACATCTTCAATGATGTACTTAAGATTGTTTAAGTTTCTCTTTTAGATCCGCGCATTGATATATAAGTTTTTCAAAGGTAAATTTCAATGTATTTATGTTTTTACTGTACCATTGATGTTTTTTTCTTAACCTTTTAGTGACTGGGTCATAGAATGCACTGGGTTCTTTATCTAAGTCTGGAAGAAGAATCAACTTATTAAACTCATGATGTCTCTCTGAATATTTTTTAAGGATCTGTATTGTAGATAGCAATTCTCCTATAGAGATTGTCAGTTCTGGATCAAATACATTCTTATCAATGGCTAAATTCCATATACCTTCATTATAATTGAAACTTATATTTCTAAATGGAATTTCAGGTTGCTCAAGATTTTTTTCAGCATTTATAAAAGTATGATAGATAGAGTCGTACAATGAGGGCGCAGCTCCCATTTCGAATTGAAACTTATCAATCTCTTTTATGCATTGATTGCGGATGGACTCTTTTACTCTTTTTATCTCTTTGTCTTGCTGATAATTACTCAGGTAAAAGGCAATCATAACGCCTATAATCACAAGCGCGAGATCCTTGAATAAGCCTCCTATTTTTTAAAATCCTTGATCCTATTTCATTTTTATTTTCACCTCTGTGTCCCCTTCTACAGTAAAGCTGCACTTGTCGAATCCAGGTGCCTTGAATCGGACTTTAGGATTATTAGAAAAGCCATATTTTTCTTTAGGAATTCCTAGAAAATTGGTGTCCAACTTACCATTGTCATTTTTGTCATGGAAAAGCGTAAGCGCATATTCTCCTGCTGGAATATCTGGCAGTTGCGTGGTAACAGTATCTCCTTCTACAGCTATTATCTGTGAAGCAAACACTTTTTCAGTATCTCGAAAGCCTTCTTTATTGTTATAAAGCCCTATAAAGAGCTTGCCTTTCACCTCTTTTATTCCTTCTACCTGTATGTGGATAGCTGATTGTCCGAAACTTAATACAGGAAGGAAGACCAACGCAAGAATTATTCTCATGGGCTAAGTATGATTTTGCACAAAAATAGGGGATTTTCTTGAAACAAATCGCCAATACGGAGGTTTCTCGACGGTTGAACCATACAGACTGTGCCAAATTGACATTAAAGCACGATTGGTATGAAAAATGTTCTATGATTAAAACCTATCTTTGTACCCTCATAGGGATTAGCATACATTGCTTGATACAAAAGCAATAATATGAAGCCTAGATAAGAACGATAACAAAAGAAATCACCTATATAGATGCTTAAAATATTTAAGAAAGTATTCGGGACTAAGTATGATCGAGATGTAAAGGAATATACGCCGATCGTCGATTCTATTAATGAGTATTTCACATCATATGAGAATATCTCGAATGATGATTTAAGAAATAAGACAGCAGAATTTAAAGAAAGGATAAAAACGTATCTATCAGAAATAGACGCTGAGCTTTCAGAGCTTGAGGAAAGATCAAGTGCAGAAGAAGACTTAGACGCTAAGGAAGAGATCTATGGAGAAATAGACAAGTTGACAGAAGACCGTGACAAGTATCTTGAGGAAATCCTAAAAGAAATATTGCCAGAAGCATTTGCAGTAGTAAAGGAAACAGCACGAAGATTTAAAGATAACTCTGAAATTGTAGTTACTGCTACAGACCACGATCGAGACCTAGCTGCTACATCCGAGTATGTAACGATAAAAGGTGACCAAGCTATATGGAAGAATTCATGGTTAGCCGCCGGAGGAGAGATCACATGGAATATGATGCATTATGATGTGCAATTGATAGGTGGAATGGTTCTCCATGATGGAAAGATTGCGGAGATGGCAACGGGAGAAGGAAAAACACTTGTAGCGACATTGCCAGCTTATCTTAACGGACTATCTGGCGGTGGAGTTCATGTTGTAACGGTTAACAATTATTTGGCTCGAAGAGACCAAGAATGGGTAGGACCTATATTCGAGTTTTTATTCTTGTCTGTGGATTGTATAGATAAGTACAAGCCTCATACGGAAGAGAGAATGAAAGCTTATCGCAAGGATATCGTATAT
>CALIQO010000189.1 GCA_938044055.1 uncultured Saprospiraceae bacterium | reverse complement strand
GTAACGGTAGACTTCGATACACTAGAAGACAATACTGTGACCATAAGAAATAGAGACACACTAGAACAGAAGCGTATATCTATAGATGCTATCAAGCAAGAGGTGGATGTAGAATTTCCACTGTAGTAATACGTTACCAGCGATTAATCATCTGGTAATTTCTCTCCACACTTTTTCAAGTGAAGTGAAATTTTCTTTACTCATATTGGCAAGAGGTAGGCGAACGTCTCGTGTACAGAAACCTTGAATTTCCATCAGTGCTTTTATACCTACAGGATTGCCTTCAATATACAACCACTTATGGAGGTCGTAGGTTTTATTGTTAAGCGCTCTGGCACTAGGGAAATCATTCTGTAATCCAGCATCAATCATCTGTGAGAAAATGGAAGGGATAGCGTTACCAATTACAGAGATGACTCCTTCTCCGCCACATGCAATCATAGGTAGAGCTACTTCATCGTCTCCAGAAGTAACGAAAAATCCATCTGGACGATTCTTAATAATACGCGTAGTCTGTATAAGATCTCCTGAAGCTTCCTTAATTCCTATAAAACGATCATGGGACTTAGCCAGACGGACGGTTGTATGCCATTCCATATTAGATCGAGTGCGTCCAGGAACATTATAGAGAATGATCGGAATCGGGCAGACATCTGCTACCTGCATATAGTGTTGGTAGATTCCTTCTTGAGAAGGCTTAACATAAGCTGGACTGGAAGAAAGAATGGCATCTATACCATCGAAGTTGTATTCCTCTATTCTACGGCAGAGCTCTAAGGTATTATTCATACCGAAGTTACCGGCAACAATCGGCTTACGCCCATCGACTTGCTTAATGGTAAAATCAAGTACAGCTCTGGCTTCTGTCTCGTTAAGAGTTGCAGTTTCTCCTGTAGATCCCAGCATAACCAGATAATCGATTCCACCATCAATGAGGAATTCTATTATATTCTTTAGAGCGACGTAATCTATCTTATTGTCTCTGAAGGGTGTAATTACGGCTACACCAGTACCATGGAACTTCTTCTTCACTCTGAAATTATTTCCAGCTGTTTAAAAATATCTGTGAAGATAAATTTTAAATCTTTTTCTGGAGAAGTATCTATGATGATATCGTACAAGTCATCTGCACAAGGAACATTAAGTCCGATTTTAAGTCTAGATGTGGTTAAGTCAAGCACATATCTCATATGTTCAGATATGTTCCGCTCAGGGCAAATGAGCAAGTCGTAATTCCTAGATAAAAATTCATCTATAGGAGGGCCTTGTGGGATTCCATTCCACTTGAGGTGTGTTCTGGAGTAGGCTTTAAACGTATATCCATCAGTATCTTCCTTTTTATCCACAAAGGCTAGGGAAGAAACGATCCTATTCTGGGTTCTTAATGTATCCTTGACTGAAGCGATGGTCTTCTCAGCACTACCCTCTCGGAATGCGTATATAATACCAACCTTGCTTCCTGTATTTATGGATGTCTGAGAGGAAGAGACGCCGATTGCGTCCTTCTTTTCTAGTAGTTCCTTGTTGTAAGACCATTTCTTGATGCTGCTCAACACCATTTTCTATTCTTTTTTCTTCGAGCCCTCCATTTCTTTTACTGTAGTAAACTGACCCATCTTGCTATACTTATCAATCCTCTGAGCAATCCTCGTGTCAGCATCTACTTCCATTAACGCAGCTATTTCTTTTTTAATATGCGCTTTCAGACTTTTAACCATTTTCTCTGGATCCGCATGTGCTCCTCCGAGTGGTTCTTTAATGATCTCATCAATTAATCCAAATTCCAGCATATTGTCTGAAGTCAACTTAAGTGCTTCTGCAGCTTCCTCCTTGTGATCCCAGCTTCTCCATAGTATGGAAGAGCAAGATTCTGGTGAAATCACGCTGTACCACGTATTTTCAAGCATAAATACCTTGTCTCCTAAACCTATTCCTAGTGCTCCTCCGGAAGCACCTTCTCCGATGACATAACATAAAATAGGTACCCTAAGCTGTGCCATTTCAAACAAGTTTCTTGCGATCGCCTCTGCTTGTCCTCTTTCTTCTGCCTCTAATCCAGGATATGCTCCTGGCGTATCTATTAAGCATACCACTGGATAATTAAATCTTTCTGCAAGTTTCATCAACCTCAGCGCCTTACGGTATCCTTCTGGATTAGCCATACCAAAATTGCGGTATTGCCTCATCTTAGTGTTGACACCCTTCTGGTGGCCTATGATAACAACAGAATGACCATTTATCCTTCCGATTCCTCCGACGATTGCCTTGTCATCTTTGAAATAACGATCTCCGTGAAGCTCTACGAACTTCTTACAGATTTCATTGATATAATATAAGGTATATGGGCGCTCAGGATGTCTAGATAGCTGTACTTTCTGCCATCCTGTGAGGTTAGAATATATTTCTTTTTTGACGTTCTTAATCTTGGATTCAAGTTCCTTAATTTTATCAGATACGTCTATATCGCCTTCTTTTCCGACTTCCTGGATTTTCTCCAGTTGTTCGTACAGGCTCTCAAGTGGCTTCTCAAATTCTAAAAAGACCATGTAAATTTTCCATTGGTTATAGCTTACAAAATTAGTAAAAATTACGGTTCGAACGGGAATATTCAAGAAATGACTTATAATCTATACTCTAGGTATAATTAATTTTTAAGGATATTATCGATAAGGAATCTATCTTCGCAGCATGCAATATCTATCGTTAGAAAATGTGTCGAAATCCTATGGAGAGAAAGTCCTCTTCGAGGGTATAGATCTATCCATCACTAAGGGAGATAAAATAGCACTAGTAGCTAAGAATGGAAGTGGCAAAACAACCTTACTCAAAATGATAGCTGGAGAAGAAGCGGGCGAAGGTGAAAAGTCTAAAATTGCTTATGCCCGAGATATCAAGATTGGATACTTGCGACAAAGTCCATATTTTAACCCAGAGTTCTCTGTTTTAGACACCGTTCTTGATTCTGACCACCCTTCTATAGTAGCCCTTAAAAAGTATGAGCAAGCCCTTCTCGATGAAGATGCAGATGGTATAGAAAAGGGTCTTGCCGCCATGGAAGAACTCAAGGCCTGGAACATAGAATCCCAGTTAAAAGAGATACTCGGCAAGCTAAATATCAAGCAACTAGACCAGACCATGTCTACCCTATCTGGTGGACAGCAGAAAAGAGTGGCGCTTGCCAAAATCTTATTCGAAGAACCTGATTTTCTGATCCTAGATGAACCAACCAACCATCTGGATCTCGACATGATAGAGTGGCTGGAGCAATTCTTACAACGCAGCAGCCTTACCCTATTCATGGTGACCCACGATCGGTATTTTCTAGAACGCGTGTGTACAGTAATCATAGAACTCGATGGTGGGAATCTATATACCTATCGAGGCAACTATACAGATTTTCTTGTTAAGAAAGATATGCGTATCCAGAACGAACAGACTGTTCTTGATAAGACGAAGAAGCTGTATAAGAAAGAACTTGAATGGATACGCAGACAGCCTAAGGCTAGAGGTACCAAGGCTAAGTCTAGAATCGGTGAATTCTATGACATAAAAGATCGTGCGCATAAAACAACCGATGATGATGAAATGAAAATTTTCATCCAATCTAGTCGACTAGGAAGTAAAATTGTGGAACTCCATAATGTCTCTAAAGCTTATGGCGACCTAAAGCTGATCAATGGATTTGATTATAAGTTTAAGAAAAACGAAAAGGTCGGAATTGTCGGACCCAATGGTGCTGGGAAAAGTACCTTACTTGACTTACTGACAGGGAAACTGAAAACTGATACAGGAAAACTAGTGGTAGGCGATACCGTGGTTTTTGGCCATTATACCCAAGATGGTATTAAGCTTAACGAAGACAGAAGAGTTATCGATGTTATCCGCGATATAGCAGAATACATACCTCTTGAAAAAGGACAGAAAATTACTGCCGCTGCCTTGTTAGAACGATTTTTATTCTTGCGGTCGCAGCAACAGGTATACGTAAGCCAGCTCAGTGGTGGTGAAAAAAGAAGATTGTATCTCCTTACAGTACTGATGAAAAACCCTAATTTTTTAATCCTGGATGAACCGACGAATGATTTAGATGTGCTTACCCTTAAAGTTCTAGAAGATTACTTGGAGACCTTCCGCGGCGTACTTGTCATCGTATCACATGATAGATACTTTATGGATAAGCTGGTGGATCACCTATTCGTACTGGAAGGAAATGGGGAGATCAGAGATTATCTAGGGAATTATACCAAGTATAGAAACAATCGAAAGTCCATTGCTTCAGATAGCCCAGTTCAGAAAAAAGAAACGACTGTAGAAGAAACGACTCCTCCGGCAGATAAAGTAAAAGAGAAGGTCTCCTATAAAGAAAAAATGGAATTTCAAGAGATTGAAAAAAACATGTCTAAATGGAATGCCAAAAAAGAAAAAATCAATGAACAGTTTCTGAGTGGAATTCTTGACAATCAAGCCATCCAGGAACTGTCCATCGAACTAGGTAATCTGGAGAAAGAAATCGAACAAGCAGAAGAGCGGTGGCTCGAGTTAGCTGAAAAAATTCTCTAGTTCTTTTTTTTCTTTTCCCACTCTTTAATCTCACGGTACAGCTTAGCCCTCACTTTTCCTGCACTTTCTTTAAACTTATCAAAGCCTTGCTCACTATATAAGGATAAGTGATAAGTGTATTTACCGAAGTCTTTAGCATTACCCATTAAGGCAGAAGTAGAATAATAGAAAATGTCTTCACGATCGAAGTTCTTTAATTCTTCATTAGCAATTCTTTTACCATCCAGCCATATCCCAAAAGTCTGAGGCTCAGTTATCCATCTGTTCATCAATTGCTGACTGGGTTTTTTAACCTCAGGAGCCGGTGGTGGTGGTGGTGGAGGAGGTGGTGGTGGTGGTGACGCAGCAACTGAAGTTACAGAAGGTGGAGATGGAGGAGCCGGTGGTGGTGGTGGAGGAGCCGGTGGTGGTGGTGGCGGTGGTGGTGGAATGGTATCCATAGCTGTTATATCGTTCTCATTACTAAACTCTGTATA
>CALIQO010000188.1 GCA_938044055.1 uncultured Saprospiraceae bacterium | reverse complement strand
CGTTATGAAGTGACAATAAACGCTTACGCATGGGTCCAGGATGAATCATAATTTCTTTTTCCCGCAACTTCTTAAGATGCTCTACTTCTGCTTCAATTCCATCAATCTTCCGAACCTTCTTACTTAAAACATCCAGTTCATACTCTAGCAACTCTACCCTACTTATAAGTTCTTTTCTTTTTAAATTCAGTTGCAAGTATTCTTGCCTTTCTTTTTCCATCTGCTCCTCTTTGCTTCCAAGCACTTTGTAGAACAACCCCTTTACACTTAATCCTTCTAATTTTTCAATATCTTTCAACTCCTTTTTCATTTCTTTATCCATGGAGTTTAATTCCTTCTGAGCACCCTGTAGCCCTGATGAAGTCTCTTCGTAATGCCTCTGAACTGCATTGAGCTCTTCTAGCTTACGCAAATGTGTATGTATCTTATCTGATATTTTACTTTCTGTCATTATCGTACGAATGAATATCTCTTTCAATAATTTTAAATACCGTTAATTTAAAAAATATAATATGATTAAAATCGAATTCTATGTCTAGTCTATGTAATTGCTTAAATTAACGCTGGTAAATTTCAATCTAAATGTAGGTTATAAATTAAGTGATTTAAAACATATTTTTAAATTCTATACAACTCATTGAAAATCATTGCTCCAGTCTTAATAAGATTTCATGGTATTATTTATAATCCTATTAAGAGCTTACTGCTGAATTACAAGGAGTTACGCGAATTCTTGTCATATGTTATTAAATCCATCCATTTTAAAATCATTCTCAGACGTATAAATCTAGAAACAAGTTGTAGCAGAAATTACTTCATTTATTGCAACTTATCTTCTGGTTTACCCGTATACTTTACTGTAACACTAAACTAAAAAAAGCACGGATCATGGGTTTTCTAAGTGAATTAAAAAGATTATTATTTGTAAAAAAATCAGTTGCTAAGTCAGCAATGGAAAAAACGGGCGAATTCGTTAAGGATAAAGCTGAGGATATTACCGATGGTGCGATGGATATGGCCAGTGATGCCGGTAGCACACTTATGGAAAAAACAAGTGGATTGAGAGATGCAGTAACGGAAAAAGCAGGAGATCTATTCGAAAAAGGGAAGGACCTTATAGACGATACAGTAGATGCCATCACAGAAAGTGATATAGCTAAGAAAGCGGGAGACATCACTGAAGGTTTAGGAAAAAAAGTACTAGACAAAACAGAAAGTCTTGCGGACAAGGCTAAGGATATTGCCTCGGATGTAGGATCTAAAGTTATAGATTCTACAGGCGGGATAGTAGACAAGGCCAAGAGTGCCACAGAATCCATAGGAAGCAAAGTGATTGATACAGGTTCTAGTGCGCTTGGTAAAACTCAATCTCTTACTGAGAAAGTCGGAGAGAAAACGATTCAAGCAGGAAAAGATACCCTTTCTAGTGCGCAAGGCATTGCAGAAAATGTAGGAGGAAAAGTCATCGGAGCTTCAGGAGAAGCTCTAGATAAGGGAAAAGATCTGGCTGAAAAAATAGGTGAAAAAGCCCTTGACATAAAAGACGATGTTGTAGAAAGAGCTAAGGAAGTTACCGATCGTCTCGGAGAGAAATTGGATGAAACCATGCAGAAAGCCGAGGAATTCGCGAAAGAAGAAGCAGCCAAGCCCAAAAAAGATTTTGCCGATGACACCTTAGATGCAGGTGGATCATTACTAGAAGGCACGGATGACTTTTTTGCGAAAGCAGCAAAGTATGCAGAAGGAGATTATGATGCAGTTACAGAAGGCATGACTACCATAGTTGATGCACCTGCAGATCCTATTCCTCCAGTCGACATTTCTGCAGCCGCTGGATTTACAGATCACGATGGCGATGGAAACGAACTCATAGATGACGCCATTATTTCAGAAGAAGAGTAGCCATTTTTAGGGCTAAAAGGGCGCCTTCCCTCCATTCTTTTATTTTTTTTACTGTTTCCAAGCAGCAATTGTAGGTTATAGTGTATCTGACGTAATAGATAAGCTATATTAATAGTTATTATCGAAAGGAAGCAGATACCCATGTCGAATTACCTAGATGAAAAACAACTTATTGCTGAATGCATATCCGGAAAGCGGCGTGCTCAGCAACAGTTATTCCAGCGTTATGCAGGCAAGATGATGGGTGTATGTATGCGGTATGCAAGGCATAGACAAGAAGCGGAAGATATGATGCAAGATGGTTTTATACGTGTATTTAAATACCTAGACACGTTTAAGCACGATAGCTCACTTGAGAGTTGGATGAGGAGAGTCATCGTCAATGCATCCTTAAGGACAGTTAATAAAAAATCGTTCTCACATGAGCTCATCGGAAGAGATCTACCAGATCAGCGCATGGATCAAGCAGATATTGTAAGTGACTTAAGTGCTCAAGAAATCCTGAGTTACCTTGTTTTACTTCCTCATGGATACAGAACAGTCTTCAACTTATTCGTCGTAGAAGGTTATAACCACAGAGAAATAGGAAAACAATTAAATATAGGAGAGTCTACGTCTCGTTCGCAACTAGCTAAAGCCAGAAAGATGCTTCAAAAAATTATTTTAGAAAAACAAAAGATCGCAGTATAATGAGTAGTGATCATATCATACGAGAAAAACTATACCACATGGATGCAGAATATCCTGCAGACCTTTGGTCAAGAATTTCAGAACAACTTCCGCCAGAGAAGAAAGGCAATCGACCTGTATTCTTACTCTTACTTATAGGGGTACTATTACTCGCCATGTATGGAGTGTCGTCTCTTAATCTAAGTGGAAGCAGTACAGATTTAGGTTCTTCTACGTTGTCAGAAGTGATACCTGATCAAAATATTTCTCCTAAAGAAGATGGTAACATATTGTTACCCATCCCGATCGAGAAAAAGGAGAATACCGATATGGATACTGAGGTTGTATATTCCGATGAGGTTAGTAATGGATCATTTGCGGAAGCGAAAAAAGACCCAGCTTCGGTCAAGTTCAGAGATACACCTATCGTAAATCTTTCTTCAGTAAGAAACACAACTTATAATGCCACACCTTCCAGTTCGGCCACAGAAACCATACCCACAGAAGATCATTTTGTAACAGATGAAATCAATTTCGAGTCCACCTCTACTTCCACGCCTATTGTAAAACGACAATCGATTAATGTCCGTAAAATATCTAAACTTAATGCTCTATTAGATACCGATCGAGCGTATTTTTTCGAAACACTAGAAGATCCTGAATGCCCATCTTTCTATGAAGACAAGCTGGGCTTATATGCAGACATATACTGGAATCACGAGTATGGATTGAGATCATTATCTAGTAAATCAAGTGAATTTACCGACTATGTTGATGACCGGAATAGGACAGAATCCGCGCTATATTCTTTTTCTGCAGGAGCAAGGCTAAGTTTTATAATGCCGAGTGGCTTAGGTTTAAAAACAGGTTTTAACTACGGACAGATCAATGAGAAATTTTCATTCATAGATCCAGATGCCACCATGATTAGAACAGTTATCACCATTGATACGATACTAGTTGATGGTATGCAGACAGTTGTCAGCGATACCAGCCGTGTTGAAATACCTGGAACGAATGAAATTACAACTTTTAATAGGTTAAAAACATTCGATATACCATTGCTTGCCTCTTATTCTATCAACCTAAATGGAAGGTGGTATGCAGAAGTTAATGCTGGTGCATTGTTTAATGTAACCTTCTCTAAGAAAGGAAGAATCCTAGACAGTAGTGGAGACCCTATGTGGTTCGGAAATGGCCCTACTCAAGAACGCGTAGATGTATACTCTGCCACCGCAGGCGTGAGCCTCTACTTAGGTGCAGGATTCCATTATGTATGGAATGATACATTCGATATAATCCTAGAGCCTAATATGACTTATAACCTTAAAACACTTACCCTAGACAGCTATTCTCTTGACCAGAGATATACGAGAATAGGACTTATAACAGGTCTCAGATATAAATTTTAATAGTCAAGGCAACGATAACGAATTACAATGTATCTCTTAAAAAAGAAAACAAACATTCAATTAATGCAAATTAGTAAAAACATGAAAAAAGTAATGCTATTCAGCTTTGCATTAATGATGATCCTAATAGTTTCTTGCGGAAAAGATTCTGAAATATTTACACCTACGGAATCTCAATTTGACATTTCTCAATGGAGCAATGATGTACCCTTAGAGCCGCAGGTGTTTAATAAAAGTGCGGATAATGACATTCTCATTCTTACAGAGAATGGAAATGTCCTCGAAATAAGTCAAGGCATCCTAGTAGATGGAAATGGAAACCTTGTCACTGGAGACATCCAGTTAGAAATCATAGAAATTCAGACGCTTGGTAAAATGGTAAAGTATGGTAAACCTACCATGACTTCTAGCGATTACCTATCCACCGATGGTGAATTTTACATCAATGCCACACAGAATGGTAAAGACCTTTATATAAAGGATAATAAAAGCTTTTCATTTTTTGTGGCAGATGACTCACCTGATGGAAATATGCAGCTATTTTATGGCGCTGAAAACGATGAAGGGGAGGTAATCTGGAACGACGAACCAGAAAGACAGGCCATGTTCATTAATGAATGGACGTATGAAGTTGACAGTCAGATTATTATTGACTTCGGATATCAGCTGCTGCCGGAAAAATTCGAATGGATTAACATAGACAAGTACAACGATATTCCTGAAGAGGATAAAACCAGTGTATGTGTAGAACTAGATACGACACTATATACTTCTAGGAACACGCTGGTTTATTTCATAAATAAGGAAGAAAAAGTGGCGGTATCTCTAGATTATGATAAAGAGACAGGCCTTTTCTGTGAACCCTATGCGTCTGTCCCCAAAGGATGGGAAATCACCATAATAGTCATATCTATACAAGGAGAAGAACTCTACCATTTTGCCATAGAACAGACCACCGTTGTTGACAATACATTGGTTTCGATAGTTCCCACAGAGAAACCAATAGATGAAATAAAGTCCATACTGGACTCATTATAGAGAATTTGTATTTTTATTCGTAAATGGGAGTAGAGGTTGTTTCGAATGAAACAACCTCTTTTTTATTCCCTAATTTTAGCATTATAGTCAATTATAAGAAGTACTTTTGGGGCTTTGTTAAACTAGATTCCCTATGAAAATCACATTACATTCTACCGATAAAAAGCATGGATACACTGGTACCAATAACGATGGACATACCATGTCATTTACTGGTGGAGACGATGGTGTAAGGCCGATGCAGTCCGTTCTTATGTCCATGGCAGCTTGTAGTGCTATAGACTTAGAAATATTTCTTAAGAAAATGCGTCAAGACATGACTAATTTACTTTTAGAAGTAGAAGGTCACCGCGTAGAAAAAGAACCTAGAGTATTTAACAAGGTTCACATCCATTATAAGGTTTATGGCAACGAATTGAAACCTGAAAAAGTAGAAAAAGCAACGGCCATGGCTATTGAACAGTATTGTTCTGTGGCTACCATGCTTGCACATTCTGTAGAAATCACACACTCCGTAGAAGTATTAGAGAATAAGTTATGAAATTCGGAACGAAGGCAATCCGTATTCAAACCGACAAAACCCAGCATTTAGAACATTCCACTCCACTTTTTCCTACTTCTTCATTCGTATTTGAAAATGCGGAAGACATGAGGGCTAAGTTCGCTGGAGAAGAAGAAGGCAATATCTATAGTCGTTTTACGAATCCATCTGTCAGGGAATTAGAATTAAAAATTGCTGCCTTAGAAGGTGGCGAAGAAGGTTTAGCTACAGCATCCGGAATGGCTGCCATATTCACAACATTCGCAGCATTGCTGGCTAGTGGCGACCACATCTTAATGTCTCGAGCAGTTTTCGCTTCTACGTTTAGAATAACTGAGAACTACCTCGATAAGTGGAAGATCAGTTATGATTATGCTGATCCTGAAAACTTGGATAGTTGGGATGCAATGATCCGTCCAGAAACCAAGCTTGTGTACATAGAGACTCCCTCCAATCCAGGACTTGTCATTCTCGATCTAGAAAAGATAGCAACAATATGCAAAGCCAGAGGTGTTCTACTTGTTGTTGATAATTGTTTTGCAACCCCTTATCTCCAGAGACCGATTGAATTCGGAGCCGATATTATTATTCATTCAGCAACAAAATTTATCGATGGTCAAGGACGGGTTCTCGGAGGATTGATTGTTTCTACAGCTGAACTGATAGAAAAAATGAAAGGGTTCTTGCGAAACGCAGGCCCTACACTATCTCCTTTTAATGCCTGGATCCTGAGTAAAAGCTTAGAAACACTGCATGTCCGTATGGACAGACATTGTAGCAATGCCCATGATCTAGCACTGTCTCTTCATAACCACCCTAATATAAGTAAGGTTAGCTACCCTTTTCTTTCTTCACATCCAGGACATGAAATTGCTAAGAAGCAGATGTCGCAAGGAGGAGGTCTTATAACATTTGAATTAAAAGGAGGACTAGATGCAGGCAGAAACTTCCTTGACAATATCAAGTGGCTTTCTTTATCTGCTAACTTAGGGGATACAAGAACCATTGTCACCCATCCTGCTTCAACTACTCACTCTAAGCTGACTGAAGAGCAGCGCCTTATGGTCGGGATCACACCTGGATTGATAAGGGTAAGTGTAGGTCTTGAAGATAAAGATGATATTCTTGATGAAATAACCCAGGCTTTAGACAAGATCTAACTCAACCGCTTCAACACCTTAGATAGAAAATGTAACGTAGTATCTACATCAGACTCAGTGATTACCATAGGAGGTTTAATTTTTATAACATTCTCGTAAGGTCCATCTGTACTCAATAAGATTTTATATTCCTTCATGTATTCTACTACCCTACTTGCTAATTCAGGAAGCGGATCTTCGCCCTTGCAAAACTCAATACCCAGAAAAAGCCCTATTCCTCTTACATCGACTAT
>CALIQO010000187.1 GCA_938044055.1 uncultured Saprospiraceae bacterium | reverse complement strand
ACCATCATCTCGAAAGGTGACTTCTTCTGCTTTATCAAGAATTCCATCGGAATCAGTATCTATAGTTGTATACCTTACCCAGCCTGTAGAAAAGTATCCAAAACTGTCTATTCTTTCTGGGTTGCCTCCTATACTTTTAAGTTGAATAACTTGTTTTACACTAGAATCTTCATAGTAAGCAGTCTTCAATATTCTGTTTGGAATTCCATCGCGATTATTATCATGAAATTCCATTACTTCCCTATTATATTCATCATATTCGAAATATTGAAAACTTCTTAAAGTAGAATCCATACCAAAATATTGAAACGTGGAGTCCAGATTAAATGATGTGCCATAGAAATACAAGTATAAAACAAGTATGCTTCTATCAGAACCAAATCTTTCAAACTTAATTAAATCTCCATTTTCGTTGTAGTGAAATCTTTCAGACAAGTCTGGCTCACCATCATTATTTTCGTCGTAATCATAAGTCAATTGATTACCTAACGAATCATATGTATAAATTGATAAGGCATCAATAAGCCCATCGTTATTTCTGTCACTTTGCAATCCTAAAAAATTGCTTATCGAATCATAAGCATAAGTAGTTGCACCATCAATAACTCCATCAGCACCGCCATCTCTTCCTAAATAAATAGTATTTCCATTCTCATCATAACGTTTATGGTCAACTGTATTAATTATTCCATTTGAATCATTATCATATTCAATTCTACAAGCTTCCTGGGAATTAAGTTGTAAACAGGACATTATGGTTAATATCAGTAAAGTCCCTTTCGGTTGTCTAAGTAATTTTAAGAAATTCATTTTCAGTTTAATTCTTTCATATAAATTTATAAAATATTAAAGTTGTTTCGCTAATTAATCCTACTATTTTTATATCATGAATATAGCAATCGCACAGATATCTCCCATTTGGCTAGACCGAGAAAAGACCCTAGAAAAAGTAAAGGACTATACCACACAAGCAGCACAGCAAGGAGCATCGCTGGTATGTTTCAGTGAAACCCTTGTCCCTGGATACCCATTCTGGGTAGAAATCACGGATGGTGCAAGATTTAATGATCCCAAGCAGAAAGAATTATATGCCCATTATCTGAGAGAAGGTGTATGTATAACCGATGGAGATCTAGATGATCTATGTCAGACGGCTAAGGATAATAACATCGCCATCTATGTCGGAGTAGCAGAAAAGGCGATGGATCGCGGTGGTCACAGCATATATTGTACACTGGTATATATAGACCAACAAGGAGAAATAAAATCAAGTCATAGAAAACTCATGCCTACCTATGAAGAACGGATGGTATGGTCTATCGGGGATGGAAACGGACTCGTTACCCATAAGGTAGAAGAATTTACTGTCGGAGGATTAAATTGCTGGGAAAACTGGATGCCTCTTCCCAGAGCAGCACTCTATGCTCAAGGCGAAAATCTACATGTCTCCGTGTGGCCTGGAAATGTAAGAAACACAGAATACCTGACCAGACACATAGCCGTAGAGTCAAGATCCTATGTGATTTCTGCCAGCTCCTACCTGCGTCGGGAAGACATACCTGAGCATATTCCTTATAGAGAAGAGATATATAAGAACGCTTCAGAAGTTATGTGCAATGGAGGATCTTGTATAGCAGCGCCTGATGGGACATGGGTTGTAGAACCCGTAGCGAACCAAGAAAAATTAATCGTTGCCGACATAGACTTAAACAAAGTATATGAAGAAAGGCATAACTTCGACCCTTCGTCTCACTACAGTAGACCAGATGTATTGCAATTGACCATCAATAGAGAAAGACAATCTGTCCTTAAAGAAAAATAAATTCGAATATAAAATCCAATATCCATGTCAGGAGTATCTAAACCCACATTTGCCTATTTAAGGAAGCTCGGCAAAAACAACAACCGTCCTTGGTTTCAAGAAAACAAACCAACCTATGAAATCGCGCTTGCTGATGTAAAGGCATGTGTGGCCGTGATTGAAAAAAAATTATCGAAAATAGATGAAATCGAAAAAGTAAAAATCTTCCGCATCTATCGAGATGTGCGATTCTCTAAAGACAAGACCCCTTATAAAACCAATTTCGGAGTAGGGTTTACAAGAGCCGGGAAAGAAAGGCGTGGTGGATTTTTTGTCAATATATCACCAGGAGATTCTTTTATAGGAGGTGGATTCTGGGGACCTAATCCTGCAGACCTCTTGAGGATCAGGAAAGAACTGGAGATGGACGATAAGCCGATGCGGAAAATCCTAAAATCCGCTAACTTTA
The DNA here is from genome assembly GCA_938044055.1 of uncultured Saprospiraceae bacterium. Classification (GTDB taxonomy): domain Bacteria; phylum Bacteroidota; class Bacteroidia; order Chitinophagales; family Saprospiraceae; genus JABDLO01. The sequence continues at coordinate 1,668 of CALIQO010000187.1, read as the reverse complement.
AAAAGCACTTCGATGGGTTAAGAGGTGATGAAGTGAAGTCATCCCCGAAGGGATTCGATAAAAACCATCCCAACATAGATCTCATCAAGAAAAAACAATTTTTACTTGGTAAGGATATTAAGGACGGTGTAGTTACCGATTCAGGATTTTCGGATGAAGTGGTAAGAACTTATAAGGCGATGATGCCTTTTTTCAATTATATGTCAGAAGTATTAACCACAGACATCAATGGTATGCCGATCTAAAATCAATCCTCCTCTTCTACTTCTAATAGATTGCGATTAACCGCAATGGCAGCATTTAATTCGAAACCTATGAGGAGGATATAAGCATTTAATTGGAGCCAAATCATAATGATAATAAGGGCTCCTATAGAGCCATATATCTGGTTGTACCTCCCGAAGTTATTGACAAAAAAAGCAAAGCCAATAGATGTAATAATAGATAACGTTGCTGCGAGAATGCCACCGGGACTCCAGAACGATGTCCGACGGACCATACTCGGTCCATACTTGTAAATCAACGTGATACCTATATAGATAACAGCAAGGGCGAGTATCCATCTAAACCATAGTGATAGTAAAGGACCACTGAATAGATCAGATTCTGACGATAATAATTTAAGCACCTGATCACCGATGATAATTCCACCTATGGAGATGATGAATATCAATCCCAATATCAGCGTAAGAGAAACCGCTACAACCCGCTTCCATATCCATGTTCTTCTTTTAAATACCTTATCGTAGGACTTATCAAATCCACTCATAAGTGTAAGCATACCTGTAGAAGCGAAGTATATGGAAAGCATAAAACCGATAGACAATAGTCCTTCCCGCTTGATGGCTGTGATACCAAGAATCATCTCCAGTAAGTAATTGCTGGCTTGTTCTGGAAGTGCTTCCTTGAGGGAATTAGTGATGATGTCGTTAAAATTATCCGCGTATGGCAACAATGGAATAAGGGTAAATAAAAATATGATCCCTGGAAAGATGGCGATGAGAAAGTTGAAGGCTATGGAATTGGCCCGAGTACTTATGGCATCTCTTTTAAATTCTTGGACAATGAAAAAAATAATATTGTATATAGGTATCGCTCCGAATCCGGGAAAACTGTATCTCTTAGATAGATCAAGAATACTCTTAACCAAGGTCCATTCTGGAAAACTGCGGATCTTATGTATGATTTTTTTAAGCAAAGAATGGTGTTAATTTATCTAAAATATAATCTGGGGCAGAAATGCGTCGATTATTATTCATATCTATAAAAAACAACTTTACCTCGCCTCTATGTATAACCTTACCTGTTTCGTTTAGAATTTCATGGAAAAAGTGAATCATCTTAGTCGGCAACTCTTTAAGAATTGTACGGATGATTATCTCTTCATCATAAGTAGCAGGCGCTATATATCTTGACTGAACATGCAGAACAGGCATCATTATTTTTAAGCTTTCTTCTAGATGCTTGTATGTTATACCTAGATCTCTGATTGCTTCTGCCCTTCCTATTTCATATAATTGTGGGTAATGGCCATAGTATAGGTACCCCATCTGATCCGTTTCTCCGTATCTTACTCTTTTCTTAAACTCGTGTTGAAACATTTTATATAAGGTTAAACCTATTTATAATTAGCACGTCTAAAGTAAAAACATAATTGATGAAACAAGG
>CALIQO010000186.1 GCA_938044055.1 uncultured Saprospiraceae bacterium | reverse complement strand
CTGTATAGGCAACGTTCCGCACACGATCTTCTCCATTTACTCCGAAGCCAATGCCTCCATCCGCAATTCCTTGAAAATTTCCAGATTTAAAACCAGCACTGGGTATGTGACAAGATGCACAAGAATAAGTGCCGATACCGGATTCTTTCAGTGCATTGCCTCCTAATCCAGAATCGAAAAACATGAGTTTCCCTAGCTCTACCTTTTCAGTTGTAAGGGGGTTTTTAACATCCTGAGGAATCTGATTTAAATCGTTTTGAGGCAGTACGTAGTAGTCCATACTGCCATCTGGAGAGGCAGCACGTATGTTCTGTCTGAGCTGATTATCTAACTCTACAAGAGTAGGCATACGATCTTTAGTGCAACCTACCATTGCAAAAAATAGTGCTATATAGACTACCTTCCTTAAGTTCATCGGACTTATAATTTTCTTATTACTTGCAAATATAATAACAAATAAGTCATTTGTAATATATATTGGCTTGCTTAATTCTAGGTTTTTCGTTTTGAAATGTACTTATCCAACTAGAATATCCATGTATTATATGTTAAACAAAATTATAATATTACATTTGATAAAAATTTAAAAGGTTATGCGAAGTGGAAATGAAAGTCCCACATTGGTTGTGTTGGCGGCAGGTATGGGATCAAGATATGGTGGCTTAAAGCAAATGGATGCATTCGGCCCCAATGGTGAAACCATCATTGACTATTCTATCTATGATGCGATTGAGGCTGGTTTTGATAAAGTTGTTTTTATCATTAGAGAATTTTTCAAAGAAGATTTCCAGAAAGCTATTGATGCTAAATATGGCAAAAAGATTGAATGCAGATATGTAACGCAAGAACTGGAACATTTGCCGGAAGGCTATACAGTGCCAGACGGTAGAGAAAAGCCATGGGGTACGGCACATGCAATCCTAGTCGCCGAGAAGCACATCGATGGTCCGTTCGCTGTGATAAATGGGGATGACTATTATGGAAAAACTGCTTTCAGAGATGTTGTAGAATTCTTCGATGGAAATCATGAAGATTTTTCTGTGGTTGGATATAAGTTGCACAATACTTTGTCGGAACATGGAACGGTGAACCGTGGCGTTAGTTATGCAGATGAAGAAGAATACTTAACCCATGTTGTGGAGTGTACTAAAATTAAGCGAAATGAAAAAGGGGTAATTGAGTATCCAGATGGAGAAGATACGAAGCAGCTAGAAGAAGAAACATTGGTTTCAATGAATTTATGGGCATTCGATAAACGATTTTTTACTTTTGGTAATTCCTACTTTCAGAATTTCCTAGATGAACGTGGATCTGAAATGAAGTCAGAGTTCTATATTCCTAACGTGGTTGATCTTATGATTCACAATGGAGAGATTAAGGTAAAGCGAATTTCTACGGACTCTAATTGGTTCGGGGTTACATACCAGGAAGATAAACCTGTTGTTGTAGAAAAAATAGCTAAGCTTATTGAGTCAGGAGTCTATCCAGCTCAGTTGTGGTAACATTATCTTCTCTTATTGTGTGATCTATTATTATTGTAGGATCTATTGTTGTTCCTAGAATTTCTTCCTTTAGGTCTAAATGAAGGCCTTTTCTTCCCAGATTTAGTGTACTCTGGTCCTTTCTCGAAACCAGGCGGCAAAGGAACTTTCATCACATCTTTTTCGGTGAGCTTTTCAATCTTATTGAATTTATAAATCTCTTCATCGTTGATCAAGGTAATGGCAACTCCGGTTGTATCGGCTCTTGCAGTTCTACCTATTCTATGTACATAATCTTCCGCGTCAGTAGGTACATCATAGTTGATAACAAGGTTTATATCCGCAATATCTATACCCCTTGACACTACATCAGTACCTACAAGTACTCTGACTTGTTTTGCTCTGAACTGAGACAATACTTTTTCTCTTTCTTTCTGATCTAAGTCAGAAGATATGGCTTCTGCGTTGACTTTCTTCTTCTGTAATGAACGTGTTAAATCTGCCACTTTGCGTTTGGTAGAGCAGAAAATGATGATTGTTTTGTAACTGGGTTTATCAGATATTAACTGATGAACAAGATCTGTCTTCTGGTAATCGTGGCACATGTAAGCTGCCTGTAGAATTCCTGCAGCAGGTTTAGAAATGGCTATACTTATTTCTTGAGGATCTTTAAGAATGTGCTTAGCAAGTTTTCTGATCTTGGGATCCATGGTTGCGCTGAACATCAGCGTCTGTCGTTCCTTAGGTAGGTGATTTATTATTTTTACTATGTCATCGAAGAATCCTATATCAAGCATACGATCAGCCTCGTCTAATATAAGGTGGGTTAATCCTTGAAGTTTCATGTACCCAAGATTAAGGTGAGAAATAAGTTTGCCAGGAGTGGCTACGATGATATTTACACCTTGTTTTATGGCTTTCTTTTCTTGTTCCCATGCTTGTCCAGAGCCTCCTCCATATAATGGAATTGAACTAATTCCAGCGAAGTAGCCCAGTGCTTGAATCTGCTGATCAATCTGGATGGCAAGTTCTCTCGTCGGACAGATGACCATACATCTAGTGTTTTCTGCTGAATCGTCTTTAAGGAGATTTAAAATAGGAAGGAGGAAGGCAGCTGTTTTTCCTGTTCCTGTCTGCGCACAAGCAATGAGGTCTGTACCTTTTAAAATAGTGGGAATTGCTTTTTCTTGGATGGGGGTTGCGTTCTCAAATCCCATCCATGAGATGGCTTCTATAAGATCTTCGTGGAGACCGAGTTCAGAAAATTTAGCCATAAGTTATACGATAATCTTGGTAAAACAGACATGTATTGATATATCCATGCTTATTAAATTAGGCACAAAGGTAGAATCATCTGTGAGAAAACCACTATTTCTATTGAAAATAAGCGATTTTCATATATAAATTATTTAAATATAAATAAATTACATATTATTGCATTGGATATGTATATCTCATTTTAAGTTAAACTACACACCAGGGCTAGAAGTAGCCTATTATATATTTATTACATAATCTAAATCAATTCCGATGGTACAGATGTATCGTCCGGCAAGCGAATCAGCTTCCGGCAGCCAACGGGATGTGATCAGATTGTGTGTAGTTCAACTAAAGAAGTTTTCGATACTAAACCCCAATCTTTTTTCTTTATTGGTTTTAGGATTGATGACATTTTTACCTTTTAAAAACGCTCAAGCCCAGTGTCCTACTGTGGATAATTGGGCATGTAATAATCAACTTAACATAAACTTGGGTAGTGCATGTGAAGTTGAAATTACACCAGAAACCATGCTTGAGGGATCAAGTGCTGATCTTACGGGAGTAGTCATATCTGTCGAAGATCAACTAGGAAATGTACTTCCTACTGCAATAATCCCTGGTTCCTATATCGGACAGACACTTAAAGTTATTGCTGCTGAACCCGTGGAATGCGGTGGAAACAGCTGCTGGGGATATGTTACGATAGAAGATAAGGATGGTCCTATTTTTCCAGAATTTTGTGAACAAGATGCACCTTGTCCACTTTCTTGCGTAGACTATAATAATGGGTTTGATGAGGCAGCTCTCGAGGCTATGATTCTCGCAGGAATTGTGGATTGTGAAGGTGTAGAATTGCTTGATCCAGCTTATGTATACCACTCCAGTGGAGATTGTGAGATCTCAGATACACTCGAAGTAATATACTCAGCTGTGGACTGGGCAGGTAATGTTTCACAGCATTCATATTGGTATGAGATTATTCCTATTTCTGCCATGGATATTACCTTCCCTGCTGATTATAAAGGAGATTGTATAGATGATTCATCGCCAGCAACAACTGGTATGGCACAATTGAGTGGTGTAGATATTATTATGGGCGATCAGAATCTCATAGAGATATGCAACATTATTCTTACCTATTCAGATGAAGTCTTACCAGCTTGTCAAGGACAAGATTGTTACAACAGCCGTAAGATTATCAGATCGTGGAAAGTACTTGATTGGTGTACAAGTGAAGTTTTTAAAGCCAAGCAGATTATCAGTCTACAAGACACAGTGGCGCCTGAAATTACAGGTTTTACTGGTGAGACTACGCGCAGTGTAGATCCATGGAATTGTCAGATTGAAAAACTGTACTTGCCTGTTCCAGATGTTACAGATAATTGTACAGTTGATGATAGTTACACTTTCTTCGTGTTGAGTCCTGATGCATTTACAATCGGACTTGATGATGGAGGTTATTATGCACTTGCTGTACCTAG
>CALIQO010000185.1 GCA_938044055.1 uncultured Saprospiraceae bacterium | reverse complement strand
GGAACACCACATATCAATCTTTTTCCAGATTTATATTCTCTCCATGCATGTCCGGCAAGGTATCCTCTGATCACCATTTCTATGCGGATTGTCTGGCATTTTAATCCTACAGATACATTGGGGTCTGGACTAGCTTGCAACCAGTTAGGGACTTCTTCTCTAGTAGCTTCTAAGAAATACTTAGCTATCTGATTAAGGACTGCTCCTTTATATGGGATCGGTCGTGGAAGTATGTGATCAAATGCTGATATCCGATCACTTGCGACCATTACTAGCTTATCTCCTAGATCATATACATCTCTTACCTTGCCATGATAGACGCCTTTCTGGCCACTGAAAACAAAATCTGTTCTTGCTAATCCTCCTTCCATATGGTTGTGATTTATGGTTATCCCATCAAAGGTATTCTACTCAAGGGATAAATTAAAACCTTGAATTACTTTATCATACAAATGATTCTTCTAATATGGTAAACAAGCTCAAACAAAGAACGATAACCCTCTGGCTTTCTGAGGCATACTCCACATACTCAAATGCTCTGGGGTTAGGAGCATCTGCATGCTTAGGATTTACTACCGCGGCAACTTCCTTTCCTTTAATAGAAATCGGATGAAGTAGAAGAACATCCTGAGGCTGGATCTGACCATAAATCGTTCTACCGTCAGAAGACAATATGGTGCCATCATTCCTTATTACGCCAAATGGTTTATCGTTAAAGTACACGCGTGTTTCTCCCTTCATAGAGATGTAGAAGAACTTTTCTTCACTGGTCTGAACCAAGAGCGTGCTTACTTCTTTTTTATTATATACTCTAAATGAAAATGCCACAAGCTTCTCGTGATATATAGACGTAAGGAACCCAGAATACTGGTTGAATCTTGTGGTTCTAGATTTCTTAGAATCATGCGTTAAGGAAAGAAGTTCTACTTCCTTATCAGAAAGTTTTACAAGTTCTGTAACAAGTGGCTCGAGTGCTTTCTCAAGCTTGTGGATATCTCTCTTAGCCAATCCTGTAGGATTGTTAATATCCAAGGTAAACTTAGCAACTTGATATCCTACATATCCTAGTGCACCAGCAACAATAGCGGTTACGATCATCTGATTAAATTAATAATTGCTATTGAAATGATTAAATAAGTATGTCATGAAATTCCTATGCTTCACAGCATTAACAACAACCATTTTAATCACTTCATTAATTCTAAACAAGGTAAGTGATTACCGAGATATAAAAGACATGTCTGCAGGGAAAAATATATAGATGATTATCCTAAGTATGATTTCAACGCATTTCGATTAACAGATTTCCGCATTCTTCTAAGTGCTCTTTCCTTAATCTGTCTCACACGTTCTCTGGTCAATCCATACATGTCGCCTATTTCTTCTAAATTCATAGGACTCTTTCCTCCTAGTCCATAATAAGCACTCAAGACTTCTACTTCTCGAGGAGAAAGACTAGACAATCCGTGGAATACTTCAGCTTTTAAAGATTCTTCCATCAATTTTAAATCAGGGCTATCGTCGTCCCCTAGTGACATAAGATCAATCATCGTACTGTTCCCATCTTCACCAGCTATGGGAGCATCCATACTCAAGTGGCGACCGCCACCTCGCAACATGTTTCCTACTTCTTTAGGTTTTACATCAAGAAGTTCTGCTAGTTCCTCATGGGTAGGCTCTCTTTCGAATTGTTGTACGAATGAAAGGTGTGCTTCATTGACTTTATTGTATGCTCCTACTTTACTAAGTGGAAGTCTTACCATCCGACTGTATTCTACGATGGCGCTTAAGATGGATTGTCTGATCCACCACACGGCATATGATATAAACTTGAATCCTCTAGTCTCATCGAAACGCTTAGCAGCCTTCATAAGACCTACATTGCCTTCATTGATGAGGTCACTCAAGGACAATCCTTGATTCTGGTATTGCTTCGCAACAGATACAACGAACCTTAGGTTAGCCTTTGTCATTTTCTCTAAAGCATCTTTATCTCCATCTCTGATTTTTCTAGCGAGATCTGCTTCCTCGTCGGCAGTAAGCAGGTCAATTTTAGAGATATCGTTAAGATATTTATCAAGTGCAAGACTCTCTCTTGCTGTAATTTTATTTGTAATTTTCAGTTGCCGCATCAGCAGATATTATCAATCGGTGTATATATAATACGATGTAATAGAAGAAATAGTTTCTATTTCATCCAGTATATTATGAACTATAAGAATATTATAACAGTGAAAGCGGGCTAATCGTTGTGCGTTGACAGCAGATTTATATAGTCCTAATCGGGAGGCAATTGAGAAATCAGGTTAATATTTAATAAAATGCACAGCGGTCTTATTATGAAGGTGAGTAATTTTAATATGAACAGAAATAAAAAGCGGTTTCAAGATATGCATCCTGAAACCGCTTGTATTATCTAAACTGGGTTTAATTACCCATCATTTCTAGATTGATCCCTTTCTGGTCTAGGCATAAGCACCTTACGAGAAAGTTTCATTTTCCCACTTTTCGGATCTATACCGATAATTTTGAATTTCACTTTATCTCCTTCACTGAAGACATCAGATACATTCGCAATTCTAGAATGAGAAATTTCTGATACGTGAAGAAGACCGCTCTTTCCTTCGAAATCAACGAATACACCATAAGGCATAACAGAGGCCACTACCCCTTCAAATTCGTCTCCTACTTCTGGAGTAAAGGTTATCTTTTTCACAGACGCAAGTGCAGCATCAATAGAAGCTTTATCATTACTTGAAATCGATACGATTCCTTTATCATCAACTTCTTCTATATTAATAACTGTACCAGTTCTTTCTTGAATTTCCTGAATCACTTTTCCTCCAGGTCCGATTACAGCTCCTATAAAGCTCTTATCAATAACAATTTCCTGGATTCTAGGTGCATGCGGCTTAAGATCATCATTGGCCTGAGAAAGCGTTTTATTCATTTCGTTAAGAATATGTAACCTTCCTTCCCTAGCCTGCATAAGCGCCTGCTCTAGTTGCTCATAAGGTAAACCATCTATCTTAATGTCCATCTGACAACCTGTGATGCCATTAACGGTTCCTGTAACTTTAAAGTCCATATCACCTACGGCATCCTCATCTCCTAAGATGTCTGATAAGATAGCATATCTATCTCCTTCTGATACCATACCCATGGCAATTCCAGAAACTGGATTCTTAATTCCGATACCCGCATCCATAAGTGCAAGTGATCCTGCACATACGGTTGCCATTGAAGAAGAACCATTAGATTCAAGGATATCAGAAACAATCCTGATGGTATATGGATTTTCTTCTGGCATAACTTGTTTCAGTGATCTTCCTGCAAGGTTAGCATGCCCTATTTCTCTTCTACCCGGACCTCTCATAGGCTTAATTTCTCCTACAGATAAAGCAGGGAAATTGTAATGAAGGATAAAATCTTCAAATCTCAATCCCAGTGCATTATCGACCATCAGCTTATCACTCTTGGTTCCTAATGTAAGAGATGTAAGTGCCTGAGTTTCTCCTCTATTAAAGATGGCAGAACCGTGGGCACTCGGCAGGTAATCCACTTCAGTCCATATCGGTCTTACATCAACAGATTTTCTTCCGTCGAGTCTTATTCCTTCACTGAGGATCACCTCTCGGATTATCTCTTTCTTAAGTTTACCGAGGTATTCACTTGCTAAACCTCCATGCTCCTCAGCATATTCTTCTCCTTTATCTTCAACCAGTTTTTCTTGAAGCATCTCAGAGAGTGCCTTAAACTGATTTTTTCTTTCTTTCTTATCTAGGGCTCCTTTACATATATTGTAGATCCCATCTTTAGTGGCAGCCTTCACATAATCTTTCAACTCAGTATTCACTTCATCTTCTTCGATGACTCTTTTAACAGTTGCCGTTTCTCCTACTTTCTGAGCTAAGTCTAACTGTGCTTGACACTGAACCTTAATAGCTTCATGTCCTATCTTAATGGCTTCAACCAATTCACTTTCTTGACACTCTTTAGATTCACCTTCTACCATCATTACATTATCCATAGATGCCGCAACGATAATATCCATTGTTGCATTCTCTAGTAGATCTGTAAGCGGGTTAACGTGGTATTCTCCATCGATTTTAGCTACTCTAACTTCTGAGATAGGTCCTGCAAATGGTATGTCTGAAACAGCAAGCGCAGCTGATGCCGCAAGCGCCGCATAACAATCCGCCATTCTATTAAGATCCCCTGAAATAAGGTTGATAATAATCTGTGTATCGTTCATGTAACCATCTGGAAACAATGGTCTTATTGCTCTATCTACGAGTCTAGAAGTAAGTATTTCGTATTCAGAAAGTCTAGCTTCTCTTCTGAAGAAGTTACCAGGAATACGTCCTGCTGCTGCAAACTTTTCTTGATAATCAACGGATAGCGGAAAGAAACTCTGTCCTTCTCTTGCTTCATGGTTAGAAACAACGGAGGCAAAAAGCATAGTTTTACCAACACGAACTACTACTGAGCCGTGTGCCTGAGTTGCTAGTTTACCTGTTTCAATGGTTACCTCCCGACCATCGGGAAGAGAAAATGTTGTGGAAATTGGCGTTTGATTACCCATAACTCTTTACGTTATAATTTCTTGTCGTGATAAAATAAACTTCGATGGT
>CALIQO010000184.1 GCA_938044055.1 uncultured Saprospiraceae bacterium | reverse complement strand
ACTTATCCTATGATAGAATTATATCAAGTCTATCGACAAGAAGAAAGGAGGTTTATCAATCTACTTGATGCTGTCAGGTTACGAACCATGGATTTCGACGACCTCATGGAATTGAATGAACGTCATGGAGTAGAAAAAGATGTTGAAGACTTATACATCACCCTGTGCAGCAGAAATGCAACTGCTAATGATATCAATAAAAAAGAGCTAGAAAAACTTGAAACCGAGATCTTCTTCTATGAAGCAGAAATAAAAGGGGCCTTCAACCCTAATGTCTATCCCACCGAGTCCATCCTACAATTAAAGTTAGGCGCTCAGGTAATGTTCGTGAAAAATGATCCTCAGAAGAGATTCGTTAATGGCACCATAGGCAGGATAATATATATCGATAGATCTGTTGTCCAAGTAAGTATTCCTGATCCTGCTCGCGCGACCGATAAAACCATCGAACTCGAAAAACTAGAATGGGAAATCATTAAGTACCAGCGTAATCTAGATACCAACAAGGTTGAGGCCAATGTGGTCGGGACATTCTCTCAATTTCCAGTTAAGCTCGCCTGGGCCATAACCATCCATAAAAGCCAAGGAAAGACATTTGACAGGATCATAATTGATTTAGGCAAAGGCGCATTTGAGTATGGGCAGACTTATGTCGCCTTAAGTAGATGCCGGACTTTAGATGGAATCATTCTCTCACAACCCTTGAGACCTAGGGACATTCTAATCGATGAAAAAGTAGTCGAATTCTACGAAAACAAGCGACACCATGGATAGCAATCAGCAACACCCTATCCGAGTTCAAAAAGAAAATCTCTATCCAATTCTTTTTGAATCCATTCAATAAATGATAAATTAGCTGAACAACAATTAGGCAATTTTTAAATATTCTATAATGGCAAAGTCAAAAAGAAAGCAAAGATTAGAAGCGAGGAACAAGCGGCAAGAAAAACAATTCTTTAGAATTACCATCATTGTTACTGTATTGCTGATTTGTCTCCTTTACTTCGTCTATAGAAATACCATGTAATTCTAAGCCTATTCTACTATAGGCAATTATACACCTCTATGAAGTTAAACTTAGATGTAAAAATAGCCAGCTCGCAAGCTTGGATAAACTGTGTAATGGGTGATTTCGATTCATTTCTACAAGACCATGCAGACTGTGAGCGAAAGGCTTCTGCCATGGCCATGAGCTTCGTGGCTAAGTACCCAGACAGAACAGAAATCATCCCTGAATTGATTGAAACAGGCATAGAAGAACTAGAGCACTTCCAGCAAGTCTATGATCTGATGCAGAAAAGAGGCATTGCTCTGAGACATTCTATGGGAGAAGATCCGTATGTCAAAGCACTGATTAAAGAATGCCACTCGGGTCGGGAAGAAAGATTCTTAGATAGATTACTCATTGCTTCTGTTGTCGAAACCCGAGGTGCTGAACGCTTCCGTATGATATCTGAAGCCCATGATGATCCAGATATGCATAGGTTCTATAAGGTACTGTGGGCAAGTGAAGCCAAGCATGGACACATATTCGTCAAGATGGCACTAAACTATTTTCCAGAGGATCAAGTTTATAAGAGGCTCGATAGATGGGTAGATCTGGAATCAGAAATACTGCAAGGACTCGCATTGCGACCAGCACTTCATTGATGTTTCTAAAAAATCCGATTGAAATAACGGGCAAACATTTGCGTAAGCAGAATCTTTCTTATTCTCGCACAAGACTTATTGAAAAGACAAGTCATGAGTCAACATGTCTTGCTTAAGTAATTCATGTTAAGATACGTACATAACTTCCTTAACTGCACGGATAACCTTAGCAGGATTAGGAAGGTATTCTTCTATATATGGAGGAGAGTATGGCAATGATGTATCAGCAGAATTCACCCTTGTAACAGGCGCATCTAGATGATCGAATGCATACTTCTGAATCTCATAAGCAATCTCCGCAGACACCCCAGCGAATGGCCATGATTCATCTACAACAACCATGCGATTCGTTTTCTTAACCGATTCTACCAGCATATGATGGTCTAGCGGACGTATGGTTCTCAAGTCAATAACTTCAGCACTTATGCCTTCTTTAGCCAGTTCATCTGCAGCCGTCTTAACTACTTCCATCATCTTATTAAATGACACAATCGTTACATCTGTTCCTTCTCTTCTTATAGCCGCCTTACCGATAGGTGTCAAGTATTCTCCCTCCGGAACTTCCCCTTTCAATCCATAGAAAGATTCTGATTCCATAATACATATAGGATCTTCATCTCGGATGGCTGACTTCAACAAGCCCTTAGAATCTTTAGGATCTACACATGATATTACCTTCAGACCTGGACAATTAGCCAACCATGCTTCGAAGGTCTGGGAGTGTTGTTGTGCCAGCTGACCAGCAGAACCAGACGGTCCTCTAAAAACAATCGGACAACTGAACTGACCCGCCGATTGTGACAATGTCTTAGCTGCATTGTTGACAATCTGATCAAATGCCAATACCGCAAAATTCCAAGTCATAAACTCGACGATCGGACGCAGACCATTCATCGCAGCACCGACTCCGATTCCTGCGAATCCAAGTTCAGCA
>CALIQO010000183.1 GCA_938044055.1 uncultured Saprospiraceae bacterium | reverse complement strand
TGTATTAGGAGAATGGTGTAACCTTGGCGCTGATACCAACAGTTCCAATCTTAAAAATAATTATGCTGATGTTCGTCTATGGAATTATCCATCCGAACGTTTTCTAAATACCGGCTTGACCTTTTGTGGATTAATCATGGGTGATCATAGCAAGTGTGGCATCAACACAATGTTCAATACGGGAACTGTAGTAGGTGTCTATTGCAACATATATGGTTCTGGGTATCCCAGGAATTATGTTCCTTCTTATGCCTGGGGAGGATCAGCAGGATTCAAGACTTACCAATTGAAAAAAGCAATTGAAACAGCAGATCGTGTTATGGTTCGTCGTGGTAAGTCCTTAACTACGGAAGACGAAAAAATATTAAAACACATATTCTACTCGACGGCACAATTCAGAGTGTGGGAGAAAGAATAAGACACATAATAACCTTATCTTTCTATCTATAAACCTGAGGTCATGTCTACAAGAGCTATGGTTCCATTCTGGAAAAGGTGGCTATCCTATCTTACTGAAGTGCATATCGAGTCTGCAAGTAGCAGTTACAACCCGCACTTATATGTAAGCATGGTTTCAGGCAGGTATATGCTCTCTACAGATAAGGCCATCTATTCTTACGGCGATCGATACTATAATTTCGGTCATGTTTTTGACAGGATGAATCTGAGTGGGAAGAAAGATGTACTTATTCTGGGTTTCGGATTAGGCAGTATCCCTATTCTGCTAGAAAAAAAATACAGCCATATGCAGATTACTGGTGTAGAAATTGATGAAGAAGTGATCTACCTCGCTAGCAAGTATGTAATTCCTACTCTGAAATCTGAGATAAATCTCGTACAAGCTGATGCAGAGAGCTTTATAGATATAGGTAACAAGAAATATGACTTAATAGCCATGGATGTATTCGAGTCAGATTATATTCCTCATAGATTCGAATCGGAATCATTCTTAGGAAAATTAAAGGCTTCTCTCACTTCAGAGGGAATTCTGTTATATAATCGGCTTGCGTATACAGATGCCGATCTTGAAAACACGGATCAATTCTATAATGGACCATTCATGAGGCAGTTTCCAGATGGCATGCAAGTGGGAGTCAAGGGCAATAGGATGCTTGTCAATTCGAGAAAGTTTTTAGATTCATGACAAGTAGACAACCTATATAGCTTGAAAAGTATGTTCATTTTTAAGTATGTTTGTGGTTATAATTTCAGACTATGTTTATCATTAATATATATTTAAAATTCGCTCTTATCGCCCTTTTCTTAGGTGGTGGGATATTACTTACCTTCCTCAATGGCTTCGTGTGGTCATGGCCACTATTGCTTATAGGCTTAGGATTACTGGCATCGTATTTCTTATTAGGGACCGTCACTTCTACCGCTAATCTTATCCAGACTATGGATTTTGATGCCGCAGAAAAAAGGTTAAATCTTACAAAGTTTCCTGGATTATTATACATAACCAATAGAGCTTTCTATTACATTATGAAAGGTTCTATTAAGATGAATCAAGGAGATAACAATGGAGCTGAGGAACAATTCAACAATGCACTCAACTTAAAACTTCCATCTGATAATGAGAAAGCGATGGTTCTTCTTCAACTAGCCAATATTAATGCTACCAAAAACAAGTGGAATTCTGCGAAGAATTATTTCAGTCAAGCCAAAAAACTCAAAGTATCTGAAGGTCAGTTAAAAGACCAGATGAACCAGTTTGAAAAAGCCCTTAACAACAGAGGGCAGATGAAAGCAGCACAAGGAACGTCTAAAAGAATGCAGATGCGTCCAGGTGGTAAAAGAAGAAGACCTAAAATGAGATAGCCTTATCCTAAGTTACACTTTGCTTTTTCTTAATGTTATTTTCAATAACATATATACCTAGAAGGATAAGTGCATATGCACCTATATTATAAGCGTTCATATCTTGAGGCAGAAATGAAAGAAAAGTATTAAGCATACTGATCAATACGCCGATCAATATAATTGATCTAATCACTAGGTGTAGTAAACCTTCTTTTAGAAAAGGAAAAATAAGCAGCAGTGGGCTCATCCATAAGAGGTTATAGTTGCTACCTGTGGCCTGATGATCCGTAAAGAACCATAAGAATATTATTATCAAGGACCCCAGTCCAAATGCAAACAATACACTCCGAAAATAACCTTGAGTGATTCTAGGTTTCTTGACAACATAGATTAGTAACAATCCAAGGGCTAGCAACACAAGAAAAACAATGTGTGGTGTAAACCAAGGTGTGATCATGCGTTTTTCCAGTTCTTCCTTAAACATTAATACTTCATAGTTCGGTTCACTCAGGTTAATTGTAGATGAATCTGTTTCGAGTTGCACATTTGCGAAAGCGTCACGTAAATAATCTGGGAGAAACATAGCCCCTTGAAAACCCGCTTGCTTATCCGCTCCAGAACCGATAACAAGGTCAATCCCGAATTCTGACCATGGCAAGCCTGGAAGGTACTGGTGGAGACAATCTCGAAATGTTAAATCAGTTTCAGTCGCATCCCATGAAAAAGAATTCTCAGCGATTTGCGGTAAAATATCTCTAATCCGAGTGGCACAATTATCGTAGAAAAAATCATAGGCATAAAATTTATTATCAGGCTTCATGTTTTCCTCGATAAAGGTCAATAGAAGTTCTTTCTGTTCAGGATTAAGATTAAGTTTTTGTTCGCTTACACCCCTTTTATAGTGATGATACTCCATTAAAAACGCCTCCATGGTTGATCTGGAAATCATATAAGGAAGTTTCCCACGCATAAATTTAAGATAGAAACCATCAACATGAGAATCGAATGTTCCCCAATTGTAAACAAGGTCGCGCCGATTCTGTGTATCATTGATCCTTAATGCACTGTGACCGAAAGTCATATATAGATCATCTCCAGGATCGCACGTAAGAAGTGAAACCTCGATGGCATCATAATCTTGAGCAGCTATGGTGCACATATTTGCAAGGATAAAAATTCCTAAAATCTTAATTATCTTTCTTATCATATCA
>CALIQO010000182.1 GCA_938044055.1 uncultured Saprospiraceae bacterium | reverse complement strand
ATTGAACTTAATGAAGCTTTCGCTACGCAAGCGCTTGCAGTTATAAAGGAAGCCGGACTTAACCCAGACATTGTCAATGTAAATGGCGGAGCAATTGCCCTGGGTCATCCGCTCGGTTGCACAGGCGCTAAACTTTCTATACAGTTGCTGAGTGAGATGAAGAAGAGAGAACAGAAATATGGCATGGTTACAGCATGTGTAGGTGGTGGACAAGGTATTGCCGGGATATTCGAAAGACTAAATTGATATTTCTATTAAACTATCTATATAGACCATCTGAGTTAATTCTCAGGTGGTTTTCTTATTTTAACCCTTCTTAACAAAAGTAATCAGTATGTCTTCATTCGATCTCAGTGGAAAAGTAGCAATTGTAACCGGGGCAAGCAGAGGTATAGGAGCTTCGATAGCTCAGACATATGCAGCTTCAGGTGCTCAAGTTGTTGTTTCTAGCCGAACCCAAGAAACCATAGACCAAGTTACTAAGGCCATTACAGACCAAGGTCACCAAGCTACAGCTATTGCCTGCCATGTGGGAAGAGAAGATCAACTTCAAGCACTTGTAGAGAAGACAATGGAGACGTATGGTCGTATAGATATTGTCGTAAACAATGCAGCAACGAATCCTGTATTTGGTCCACTAGAAGAAGCTTCAGGAACGTTGTTTGATAAAATAATGAATATCAATGTCAAAGCGCCTATGCTACTTTCCAATCTATGCCATCCCATGATGAAAAAAAATGGGAGTGGATCTATCATCAATATCGCTTCTGTAGAAGGATTGAAGCCAGGCTTAGGACTGGGCGTCTATTCTACAACTAAAGCAGCTCTTATCATGCTCAGCCAGAACCAAGCAAAAGAATGGGGTAAATACGGAATCCGTTCTAATACCATCAGCCCTGGATTAATAAAGACAAAATTCAGTAAGGCACTCTGGGAAAATCCACAACTGATGGGGTTTATAGAAAACCATCTTCCGTTGAGTAGAATAGGAACAACTGATGAACTAACCGGGATAGCTCTTTTCTTAGCATCATCTGCCGGTAGTTATACTACAGGAAGTAACTTCGTTGTTGATGGTGGATTCATGATGACTTAGTTTGGTTTTCTTAGAGCCTTCCCAGGCATTATTTACTGAATCTCATAAATCTATAGTTTCACTGAAATGGTAGATCCTTGGTTCTAAACCAGGAATGTTTAAGATTCATAAACGCTAAAATGAAAAAGAACATCCTAATCGTGTCTGATAAATTCAAGGGTTCTTTGTCAAGCTTAGAAGTAGGGCGAGCCATTTCTGATGGACTACAAGATCGAAACAATTACGATATAGAAATCCAACCCATTGCCGATGGAGGAGATGGCACCCTCGAAGTATTTCAATATCTCCTTCCATATAAAACCATAGAGGTAAAGAGCTATGACCCCAGACGAAATCCTATTTCTGCACATTATCTTAGACACTTAGATACAGCAGTAATTGAGATGGCTATCGCCTCTGGCATTACATTGCTTAACAATCAATTGTCACCCATGTTAAGCGACGCATACGGGACCGGCATTCTTATAAGGCATGCTGTAGAAAATGGGGCAAAAGAAGTCATCATAGGTTTAGGAGGCAGCTGCAGCACAGAAGGAGGAACAAGTATCCTAGAGGGCATGGGGTTTAAATTCTATGACAAAGATCGAAACCTCTTGAAGATGAATGGTCAGAACATGATACGCGTTCAAGAAATAGAGCCCCCAGATTATAAATGGAATGTCAATTACACCCTCTTGTCAGATGTGCGAAACATCATGTGTGGGCTTCAAGGTGCTGCCTACATCTATGGAGCACAGAAAGGGGCCAACAAGGAACAGGTGAAAAAACTGGATGAAGGTCTTAAAAATCTATGTAAAATCATTCTTAACAGAAATAGCATAGATGTTTCTATGCTGCAAGGAGCAGGAGCTGCAGGAGGCGCTGGAGGCGGATTATCAGGGCTGCTCGGTGCTAAAATCGAAAATGGATTTAACTACATCAATCACATTTCCCATCTAGAACACAAAGTTCAAAATGCAGATATAATCATTACTGGAGAAGGACAGCTAGATCGTCAATCTCTCTCTGGAAAAGTAGTCGGTCAACTTGCTGAAATGACGACCCTCTATCAGAAACCATTGTATTGTATAGTGGGGAAAAACACCCTTACTCCTTCTGAAATATCGGAAGCAGGAATAACTGGAATTCATAGTCTTATGGAATGCGCTACAGATCTTTCAGACGCGATAGAGCATGCCTATAAGTATACTACCGTGTGCGCCAGCAACCTTGAATTTTAGATGCTGGATTCAGCTATCGAAAACGCTATTTCTCAACAGCGAATTTCAACGGATAAGCTGCTATCACAATTTTATATAGCTTGTGTGGGAATTAATATTATGATTTTAAATCACTTCATTATATATCGCTTATATTGGGCGCTTTATCGCTAGTAAATAACATATAGTCATGCCTACAGATTCGCCTAAAGTTTATCAATTATCGGAACTTGAAAATTGGATAGGAAAAGAAATAGGGTTGTCTCCCTATATGGCAATCAATCAAGAACGAATAGATACATTTGCGAAAGCGACAGAAGACTTCCAGTGGATCCACACTGATCCTGTACTATCTGCAGAACACAGTCTATATGGTTCTACCATTGCGCATGGATTTCTGGTATTGTCCTTAGCTCCTAAATTGTTATATGAGTGCTTGCATATAGAAGATGCCGTTATGGCCGTCAACTATGGTTTAGATAAAATAAGGTTTCCTCATCCAGTTGCAGTAGATAGTGAGATAAGAGGAAGGATTAACTTAATGGGTTATGAAGGGCTAGAAGAGGGTGCTAAATTAACGATGCAAGTCAATATAGAAATTAAAGGAAATGATAAGCCCGGATGTACAGCTGAGTTTATTGTTCTTATAGTTAATACCGATACTGAAAATATATAACCACTATCTATGGGTGTACTATTCTGTGTAAGACATGGACAAGCTTCCATCTTCTCTGACAACTACGATCAGCTTTCTGAGAAAGGTCAGTTACAAGCAGAACTATTAGGCAGGTACTTTCAAGAAAAAGAGCTAGCTTTTGATAAAGTTTTCTTCGGTCCATTGCAGCGACAAATACACACTAAAGACTTGATTCTGCAGCATGCTCTCCATGATTCTTCTCAAGTAATAGAGATGCCAGAGCTTCATGAACACGAAGGTTACACAACCATGAAAAGAATCCTTCCTGAAATTATAGAGCATGATTCAGGATTAAAAAACTTAATGAATCAACCCTGGGACAATCCTCAAGATCAGATAAGACACCATATGCGCGTCTATGAATATTTTTCACACAATTGGATAAAAGACACATACGCTGATTACATCCCAGATGATCTTCAATCATGGTCTTCATTTATAGAAACATGTTCCATGGCTTTAGTTAAAATCTCTAATGCCCTTTCCCGTGGCGAAAAAGTGCTTGCAGTTACTTCAGCAGGACCTGTAGCAGCAATGGCCGGAAGTGTTCTAGGCTTATCGTCATCTAAAATTCTAGAACAAAGCTGGATAGTGTATAATAGCTCGGTTTCAGAAATATTGATGACCCAAGAAAGAAAAACCCTCAGCGTTTTCAATCATCTAAGCCATCTTAGTGACCCATCTTTAAAAACACTGGTTTAGTTAATCAATATTCACCAGACCTTTAATGGTTATATTTCCATCCGGATCGAATTGTGCACATGTAGGACCAGAATTGCCTTCGATACAATCTACATCCTCAAGAACAATTATCGAAGTTCCAGAAACTACAGAAATGGCAGACCCCCCTCCAATGGCATAACAATTTCTTATTTTCACATTGGTTAATGTCGCGTTTCCTTCTATAGATAAACCTCCACCATTGGCTCCACTACCAGTTCCATCAGCATATCCATCTTCAATAACTAAGTCAGTTATTCCTACTTCGACTCCTCCTGTTATCGTTACAACATGGTATACGTTGTCGCTTGCCGATTGTTGTGTATTGATATTTCCACTCAGATAAGTAACATTGTTGATTGGGTCTCTCTGAGATTTGTTCGTTTCTGTTCCAGCGAAGCCACCAATTAATTCAACCGAAGTATTAACGGCGAATGAAGCATTTCTATCACTTCCTTCTGGTTTATATGATCCTCCCTTTATCCAGATCTCTGTAATATTTTGTTGGTCTTGAGCCATATCAATGGCCGCAGATAAATCTGTAACAGCATTGTCCCAGTCACATCCTGTACCGTCACCTGTGGCCGAAGGATCTACAACAAGGTAAGTCTGTCCGGCGCAGCCTGCTGGTTCACATGCACCTGTAGGTGTAAATTCAAAATCAAATGAGAATCCTACACCTGACCATCGATTATCCCACTCGATATAATAGGTTGTTCCTTCTGTAACAGGTATATCAGACAACTGGGAAGCATATGCATCTCCACCTTGGGTCATTTCACAGATGTCATCGTTTCCAACAAGAAAGTTCAGATTGTTGCAATCACCTGTATGTATGATAACTCTGGTATCGACGCCTTGGAAGCAACTTGCAACATCTATGGTACCGTTACAAGGAGCTGTAAATTTCCACCAATCAGCGTGCGTAGCATTCTGACAATATCCACATCCATTTCCTGAAGAGGGTCCATTCGTTTCATAGGTTCCTGTCTCCGTTATATCATATGCATCTTCGCAATATTCATTAGGTGGAATACAACCATTAGCGGGAGCAGTGAATGCGCCAGCCTTTAATATTCCACAACCACCATCCGAATAAGAAAAGTTTAAGTCTACAGAATTCCCATCAGGGACTAAGTCTATTAATGTAACATTTATAGTTGTCTGCTGGGTTGAAAATGGAAAAGAAACATTCTGACCATTAATAGATAAGCTCCCTGATGAAGGCGTATCATATAGCGTGAAGGTAACTTCTTGCGTATACGTACCATTTACCGCATTACAGATTTGTTCTCCTATTGTGACATTTTCAATTCTGCACATATCATCTCCATAACAATCACCAGGATCGTTGCAAGCAAAATCATCCGTTGTAAAAATACCTCTACCGTGGGTAAAAGCGGCCATTCCGAAATCAGAACGACGGTATTGTATCATGTCCACTCTAGTATTAGAAAGGCCTGCATTAGTAGGGTCCCAGTCTGTGCTTCCACCATTGATATTATCCGTAGACCACACACCCAGTTCAGTGGCAATGATGGCACGGTCATTATTCCTAGGATCTAGCAAGATCCATCTGACAGGCATATCAGGTAGGTTACCTTCGATGCTGCTAAATGAACTTCCACCATCTGTAGATTCCCAGATACTGTTCACACCATAATTACTCAGAGAAACGAGAATATGATCTTCGTTTCCATGCTCAACTTCTATACAAGACATAGCTCCTGAAGTAGGTAAGGTAAAGGAAGTTTCTACCGGAGCATTGCTTCTTGCTTGATCAACCCTTACTATTCTATTAGAGCTAAAGCCGAAATAAACACGGTCTTCTACATTAGGAGAAACTGCTACAGTTGTCGCCGTTCCCGGGAAGTTACTCGCAGGTACTGATTCCTGAACCGCATTCCCTCCTATACTAGATATCCTTCCATAATTGCTGCCATTCCATGCAGAGTATAAAGCATTCTTAAGGTTGTCATAATCTGAAGGATTAATGAATCTACCTGTATTAGATTGATACGATTGCGTTCCTGGCCCGAATCCATTCGTTGAAACATATACATTATTATACACATATGCTGACAGTTGAATCAGTGGTTCATCTTGATCGATGTGGCTAAAAGCTCCATCTCCGCCGGTAACAGTTCTTCCTGACGTCAGCCCTGCTACTTCCAGAACTTGGGTTCCATTGTCTTGAGCACCCGCTATAAGGTATGGTGATCCTGTTGCTGGATGGATGTCCCCTCCATAATACTGGGTAATATTATACCCAGCATTCTTTCCTGCAAAAGTCGGATTAGAATTAGTGGCAAAAGCATCTGTGCTATAATAAACACCTCCATCACAACCTACCAATATGTGATCTGGGTTTCCAGGTCGAGGATTTACATCATGGATGTCTGCATGTACATATGCATCACAAGCTCCCGTCCAGTAACTGATGGATGACCAAGTCTGTCCTCCGTCTTGCGATCTGTGGAGGTCTACACCTCCAACTATTATAACATCTTCATCTGCTGGATCTACAGCTATAGTCAAGTCATACCAAGATTGCCCTCTTGTGAAATCACTCGTACTATTGACACAAGATTGTGATTTATATAAAGGTACATTCACATCTGTCCATGAATTACCTCCATTCGTTGATCTTTTAAAAGCGCCTATATTACTTCCATCTCCTACAAGGGCATAAATGTAATTGCTGTTACTCGGAGCTGTAGCAATTTCAACCCTTCTTTCCGATAAGTTTAATACCTCTGTCCAGTTATTCCCTTGATCTGTGCTTTTTCTTACATCGCCAGAATAATTACTGACATACATATCACCGTTGCTTGCAACTTCGATATCCGCCCATTGCCCAGAAACTTCATCAGTCCATGTGTTCCCTCCATCTGTTGATCTCTTTACTCCTGCCCATGTTGATGCCACAACAATACCATCATAAGTCTTTAACTCATTGATATATCGGTAGCCAGTAGTTGCTGAAAGAACACTCCACGTAGATCCGCCATCATCAGACTTCCATATTCCTCCTCCACG
>CALIQO010000181.1 GCA_938044055.1 uncultured Saprospiraceae bacterium | reverse complement strand
ATCAGAAATGGAATATGATTTATTATAATTATTATGTCTATGTGTAAGTCATTTCTTAGTAATAATTAATTCTGAACACATGTTATATAGAAGACGGCAACCCCAGAGCGGCTACGGAGATGGTGGTTATGGACAACCACCACGCAGAAGACGAGGCATCAGTGGCGCATTACTTATTGCACTTGTACTCGGTGGCATATCCGTATTTAAGTATTGTAGTAATCAACAAGAAAATCCTATCACCGGTGAGATGCAACATGTAAGCATTACGCCTGACCAGGAAGTTGCCCTAGGTCTACAATCTGCTCCACAGATGATGCAACAGCATGGAGGATTATATCCCGATCAGAGATTGCAAGATCATGTAAAAGCAGTAGGCAATCGATTGGTTAGAAATTCTGTTTCTAAGAGATCAGATTATACATTCGACTTTCATTTATTAAGAGATGATAGAGTGGTTAATGCATTTGCCCTTCCTGGAGGTCAAGTTTTTATTACCGCCGCCTTATACGAGCGATTAGAAAATGAAGACCAGTTAGCAGGTGTCCTGGGTCACGAAGTAGGCCATGTTATCCATCGCCATGGAGCAGAGAGAATAGCTAAAATGGAATTAACCCAAGGATTAACAGGTGCAGCCGTAGTTGCTGCTGGAGATTATAGTACTGCACAAGCTGCACAGATGATCGGAAATGTTATCAACATGAAATATGGTAGAGATCAAGAATTAGAATCGGATGACTGGGGCGTAAGAATCATGATAGAAGCTGGTTATAATCCTCTAGAATTAATAGGAGTCATGGACATTCTTGAACAAGCATCTGGTGGTGGTAATGGCCAGCCAGAATTTATGTCCAGTCACCCTAGTCCAGAAAATCGAAGAGATGAGATTAAACGGGCTGTCGAAAAGTATAGAAGTCAGGTGACTCAATAATATTACCCTAAGAATAAAAATTAAACTTAAATACTATGGCAAATTTTTTTGAATCTAAGAATCCAGTTTTAAACGAAGATAAGTTGAGGAAATCATCTATCGACAAAGGGATTGCTATGGACCAGTCTGGTCCTATAACCATGCGCAATGAGGAGGCAATGACTGTCAATGGAGCAGTTAATAAAACCTTCTTACTATTCGGGTTGATGATGATTACAACGACTTTTAGCTGGATGATGCCATCTAACTTTCTTCTGATTGTAGGTGCAGTAGGTGGACTTATCCTCGCACTTACTGGAGCGTTTAAACCACAATGGTCTGCAACTGTAGCTCCAGGTTACGCCCTTTTCGAAGGATTGTTTTTAGGTACCATATCCTATATGTATGCTAATGCTTTTTACCCTGGTATCGTGATCCAAGCCATCGGATTAACCATGGGGACACTAGTAATGATGCTGCTTATATATAAATCAGGATTGATTAAGGTAACAGGAAAATTTAAAACTGGTGTACTTATGGCGACTGGGGCAATTATGCTGATGTATGTAGTAAGTTTCATCGGAAGTTTTCTAGGTTTTAACATTCCATACTTACATGACAATGGTCCGATAGGAATCGGCATCAGCGTAGTAATTATAGGTGTTGCTGCCTTAAATCTACTTATAGATTTTGACTTGTTTGAAAAAGGAGAACAACATCAAGCACCTAAGTATATGGAATGGTTCGCCGGAATGGCTCTCTTGATAACCCTTGTATGGTTGTACATAGAGTTTCTACGATTGCTTTCTAAACTTAATAGAGATTAATTTTAATAAACAATAGCCTAAAAATATAAAAGGGTTGTGAACAGTGTTCACAACCCTTTTTTTACTCACAATAATAATATGAAAAAACCTTGAAGGTGAATTTAAAAAGGAAGCTACCACCACTTAGCCTCCTCTAAAATTGCTAACTATTCTCCTCTACACTCTTCTTTAAGAGCGGCTAAATCTTCACTTGAATTAAGTGTTATTATTTCTTCCGTTTCTTTAACTTTAACAGTTATCGGGAAAACTAGCTGAGGTTTATCTTCAAGATTAGGGTTGTTTTCCTTCCATACTCTAAGAAGTCTCTTAAGGTCCTTTCTATTCTCTAGTGTTACCGTTTCCTCATTAGGCAATAGTACATCCACAGGAAATTGTACTCTGAAACAAGAATTGTTTAATCTATTGTGCTTCTTAATAAAGTCCTTTACGCATTCCTTACTTGAAGCGACAAGGTCTTCTTTAGACTCAGCTGTTATGATCTCACCTTCATCTGTCATTATATCTAATGGATATCCTAGTTGTGGTTTGTCTTCTGCATCTGGGTTATCTGTCTTCCATGCTTTAATGGCTTCTTTTAATTCCTCATAGCTTTCTACAGATTGTGAAGTCTCATCAGGAAATACAATGTCGATAGGGAAAACAAATTCGAAACATCCTCTCATTCCTACTTTAGCACGTCTCTGCATCAGAAATACAGCGTCTTCAGTATAATTTTCAACTTCTTCTACAGAAACCGTTTCTTCCTCGCTACACGAGGTGAAAAACAAGCCTGCCATCAAAAATAAAACAAGTAAATAATTTAATTTTGGGTTAGTCATTGGACGAATTTTTGTAAATATGTTGATTAGCTTTTTTGTTTAATTTTCTTGTAAGTAGCTACCCTCATATTTGAGTTATAAAATGTAATACACTTGATTAAGCGCATTACCCTAAATATGTACTCATGGTGAAATGTTAAAATATTCTTAACTAGAATTAACAAGTATTTTCAATAGACCTTTAGAGATGTTTTAAGAGTACCGATGAAGCAGTATATTTATTCTCCATAAGAACAATCATGCCTCGACAACGGCTAAACCAACAATAGAAATGACAGATTATCAACTCTGGAATAATCTTAAAGAAGGGAGTAAGAAGGCGCTTCAGGAGATTTACGAGCGAGAAGCAGACTACATGTATAGTTATGGTAGACGGTTTTCTAATGACGAACATACTGTACTTGATGCCATCCAAGAACTATTTATTGAAATATGGGAAAAAAGAGAAACAATAGGAATGACTGATAAGATCAGACCTTATCTATTAACTTCAATAAGGAGAAAGATTATTAAAAGTGCTAAATCTAGTATGAGAATGGTTTCTGATGGGGAAGAAAATAATATTATGTTCAGATCAGAAGAAGGTGTCGAAAGTGTTATAATAGAAGATGAGACGCAGAAAGAAAATAAAAAGCGCCTTCAACTCGGTATGCAGAAATTAAGTGATCGACAGAGAGAAGCCATACATCTAAAGTATCTGCAAGAAAGAACTTATGAGGAGATCGGCGAAATTATGGATATCAATTATCAATCTGTCCGAAACTTAATATCTCAGGGAATTAAGAAAATGAGGGAATATGTCAACTCGAGCTAAAAAAAATTAAGTTTTATAGAGTACATAGATATTCTTTATGCCTTATACTGGTAAAACGGCCATATATCATGTATCAGATTCAAGAAATTAAAAACATAAGCTATACTATAATCATGATTACATTATCCACAATACTGGTTTCTTGTCAGAAAGAAGTGCAGGGTAATATCTCTGATGAGATCAGCCCATATATGGATAAGTTCATTGAAGAAGGAGAGCTTAGAGGTTTAAATATCGAAATCAATTACAATAATCTGTCGGCTTCTGTAAGCGCTATAAGCGACAGTGGTGTTATAGGGCAGTGTGTAAGCTATAGCAATGAACATCAAGAAATTCTTATCAGTGAAGATTTCTGGAATTCTGCGACTGAATTAAACAAGGAGTTTCTTGTTTTTCATGAACTGGGGCATTGTATACTAGGAAGATCACATGATGACAGTACCGATAATTCTGGTAGATGTATTTCTATCATGAATTCTGGATCTTCCAGATGTCGAGATCTATATAATTCTACGTCACGTTCTGATTTTATTGATGAGCTATTCAACTAGACTATTATGAATAAAAATTATACAACATATAGCATTGAAGATTTTGCCACAGATGATTCATTTATTTCTTGGGTGAAGACAGGGAACAATGAAGAAGAATGGAAAAAAA